>JAGMDR010000001.1 GCA_023128595.1 Planctomycetota bacterium
CATCGCTTTGCTGCTGAGCGTGTTTTGGGCGTGGATGCAAGCGCCCCGACCGCCTCCCACGCTCAAACAACCGCGTGGCACGCTCAAACTTTGTTTGGGCGTGTCTCTATGTGGATATATGTGGCAATATCCAGTTTCCGAAGGCCTGAGCCTCGTTGCTTGAGATCGTTCTGGTATCAGCGAACACCTCCAAACAAGTTTGAAGGCGCCACCCGACGCCATTTTATGTCATTAGGAGGCCCCCTGAGGGCCGTGGCAATCTCTATCTTGCGAACGGCTGAGACTCCACATGCGTTTTTTTCCCCCTCCTCCCGCAATACGCACTACGCGATACGATATACGATATACGCGATACGCGATACGAAATACGATATACGAAAAAAACCGGGGCCTATCCCGAAACAATCGGAATAGACCCCGAATTTGTACAAATCTAACGTTTAGCTAGCGCTAACTAACCATCAGCTTCTCTTACGACGAAGCAGAGCCAATCCACCAAAGCCCAGAAGAGCTATGGTCGCAGGCTCGGGAACCAGATACACCGCGGTCACGTCCGCTACGGTGAGGCCGAAGTCGTAGTCAACTGAAGCTATTACGCCTTCGCCAAAGTAATCACCATCATAGGTGGTAAGGAAGAAGCCGGCGTCGATGTAGTCCTGGACGTCGCCCGTCTTATCGCCTTCCCTTATCAAGAGGAGACCACCGAGCTGAAAATCTATCCATGCTGTAACAGCTTCTGCATAAGCATTATCCATCAAAAGCTTATTGGTGTCAATAGTTCCGAGGGCGTCAATAACTTCGATTTCAGGAGTCTCGCCATCATCGTCATGATCAACGAGACTGACTACGCCGCCTAACACCACAGTGCCCTCAGTGCCATCTTCGTTCCCAGACGCAAGTCTGAACTCATCGTTAACGTAAATCTCACCGCCGGCCATAACGAGGCTGGCTGTACCCGCGCGCCTGCCAAGGCTGAAATCATCGATGTCGGTAATCAAACCGCCGCTCATAACGAGGCTGGCTGTACCACTAATGTCCTGATTGCCGTGGGCCATTTCAACGTCCTCGCCGGACATGTTAATCGTACCGCCGCTCATAATGAACTTACCTACTCCATTTGCTTGCCTACCAATTCGAAGGGCCTCATCACTAAGGTTAATCTCACCGCCGCTCATAAAGACGGTACCTATACCATTCTGGGCAATGTCAACGTTCTTCTTAACATTGATCGTACCGCCGCTCATAGTGAGGATGCCTACAGCTTGATCTTGTCCATCGTTACTCGCCTTCATGGCAATTTCAAGGTCGTCGGTAAGCGTAACCACTCCGCCAGAGATGTTCATGTAGCCGTGGCCGATTCCGGAGTCTGCGTTTTCATACGAAATTCTGATATCCTTTGCCAAAACCGTACCGCCGCTCATATTGAAGACGCCTGTACCGAATTCGCCAATTTCAAGCTCTTCGGCACCGTCCTCAACGCTAATCGCGCCGGATATCAGCTCAAGTACTCCGTAGTCGCCCGGCCGAGAACCTAACCGGATTTCTTTGCTTGTAGTAGTTAGACTTCCACCGTTCACCGTCACTATGACCGGAGCGCTACCAACTGCTTGGTAGTTGTTTTCCGCAGTCCCTCCGAAGATAGTTCCATGCACAGCGTTCCTGTTAATAAACAGCTTCTTACAGACCGCATCAACGCCACTATTAATATAGACGTGAACATCGTCTGCGAGAACGCCAATGCCTCCAGTGATCGCGACATTTATAGTGCCATCGGGCAATTTATCGTCGCCGTACCCTTCCTCGCCACCTTCGTTCCAATTCGCAGGGGTCTCCCAGAGTTGGTCGCCGCTATCATTGTCCCACCACATGTAGGCGGATGCTGTACCGGCCAGACTCAGCACTAAAACAAGAGAAACTAAAACGATAAATCTTTTACACATAATTCTCCTCCTCATACTCATAACATCAAAAACACTTCATCGCTTTGGCAACGAGCCAAAACACACATTGTGCCCTGGCACCGAGCCAAAACACGCGTTGTTCGCTACAAGCGCACATCCCAAGCACCAACGAGGTACTTGCAAAGTGCCTGTCTCGAACAACCTTCTACAAAACAAGCAACAAAGAATCTTCACCAAACCCTGTGCTTGCCTGAAAAGAACTCAATTTTAAAGACTTGGCTTTTCACACCCTCTTAGCGGATGCCCGCTTTGAGTTGTCCGGTTGGATTGTCACTTCATCACACCAACCTCACGAAGGCCTTCATTCCAGGCCCATCAATCTACGCAATTGACGCACCCGGAAACTCCGAATGCCTCCTAAAGCCATAGTCCACAATACCCGTGAATCTAAAGTTACCTATTTATACCAAATTCACTATATCCCCGTCAAGAAAAATCTTGCAAAATCTCGCTAAATTCTTGGCTAAAATTGGCCGCAAACACATAACTACTGCATTTATAAGCCTTTATAACCAGCCAATAGCCAAAATTTTACCCCAAAAATCCCGCCAACCACACCCCTTTTGGGGCCTCTAAAACGGCAACACAGCCTCCTGCAAACCTTAAGCCTCTATTTCCAAATCGTTTAAGAAGTCCCCCCTTTGCTCTTATCCTCTTGCTCCTCACTATCACCGTCGCCGGCCTGGCTCCCTGCGTCATCCACACTCTCTCCAGACTCCTCACCCTGAGCCTCTTCCGCCTCCTTCGCAGATTCATCCTCTCCTGCAGCACCCGCCTCAGCCTCAACAGCTTCCCCCTCCTCTTTACTCGCCTCAGCAGACTCACCCTCACTATCTTCCTCCTTACTTTCCTCAGTGACCTCAGCCTCAGCCGCATCGCCTTCTTCTTTGCTTTCCGCGGCGACCTCAGCTTCTGCCGCCCCGGCATCTTCCTCGCTTGTCTCCGTCGCAGCAGCTTCGCCTTCCTCTTTGCCTTCCTCGGCAACCTCAGCCTTTACCGCTTCGCCCTCCTCCTTGCCTTCCTCGCCGGCCTCTGCCGCCCCGGCATCTTCCTCGCTTGCCTCCGCCGCAGCAGCTTCGCCTTCCTCCTTGCCTTCCTCGGCAACCTCAGCCTTTACCGCTTCGCCCTCCTCCTTGCTTTCCTCGCGGGCCTCTGCCGCCCCGGCATCTTCCTCGCTTGTCTCCGCCGCAGCAGCTTCGCCTTCCTCCTTGCCTTCCTCGGCAACCTCAGCGGCCGTGCCCTCCTCACCCGCATCCTTTGGCTTCGAGAGCCGCTGCACATCGCTGTCGGAAAGAACACTCTGAACCCCAGTCGGCCGACGCCGACGGACAGGCTCCTCCGATTGATCTTCGGCAGCCCACTGCACCCGCCGCAAACTCAAACCGATCTTGCGAGATTCGCTGTCAACCTTGAGAATCTTGACTTCAACTTCTTCGTCAACGTTCACGATGTCCTGCGGCTTGTCAATCTTGTGGTCGGCAAGCTCCGAAATATGAAGAAGACCCTCCAACTCCGGCTCAAGCTCCACGAACGCGCCAAAATTGGTAAGTTTCACCACCTTGCCCTTTATGATATGTCCCGGAATATATTTCTCAGGAATGGCGCGGACCCACGGATCCTCCGTCATCTGCTTTATCCCTAACGAAACCCGTCGCTTCTCTTCATTGACATCCAGAACAACACACTTTACCTCCTGACCCTTCTGCAGGGCCTCGCTCGGATGGCTGTATTTCCTCGTCCAGCTCAAGTCCGAAATGTGTACCATGCCGTCAATACCCGGCTCTATCTCAACAAAAGCGCCAAAATTCGTCACGCTGCGAACAATCGTGTTCACAACCGTCCCCGCAGGATACTTCTGGGAAGCCACCGCCCACGGATTCGTCTCGGTCTGCTTCAAACCTAACGATATCTCCTGCTTGTCCCTGTTTACACTCAGCACAACTATCTCTATCTCGTCGCTCAGATTCACCATCTCGCTCGGATGCGCAAGACGCCGCGTCCAGCTCATCTCGCTGATGTGCACCAGGCCCTCAATCCCGTCTTCAAGCCGCACAAACACCCCATAGTTCATCACGTTCACAACCTTGCCCTTCACACGCGCCCCCAACGGATAACGGTCTTCGACGTCTTCCCACGGACTCGCCGTCTTCTGCTTCAGACCCAATGAAATCTTCTCGTGCCCCTTATCAACCCCGATAACCACACACTCGATCTCCTGGTCAAGCTCAACAACCTCCGACGGATGGGAAATCCTCCCCCAGCTCAAATCCGAAATGTGCAGCAGACCGTCCAGGCCCCCTAAGTCCACAAACACCCCGAAATCGGCAATGTTCTTGACCACCCCTTTCCGCCGTTGGCCAATCTCGATCTCCGACAGAATCTTCTCCTTACTGCTCCGCCGTTCCTCCTCAACAAGCTTGCGACGCGATATGACAATATTGCGCCCTTCCACGTCGATCTTGAGAATCTTGCACTCAACCTCCTTGCCGATAAACCTGCTGATATCCCCCGGCTTCCTGATGTCAACCTGAGAGGCCGGCAGAAACACCGGAACCCCAATGTCAACCAACAGACCACCCTTGATCCGTCTTATTACCCGACCCGTAACAACATCCCCCTCCTTCTTCGTATTGATTATATTCTCCCACCCGCGAATCACGTCGGCTTTCCGCTTGCTCAGCAGAACAAGCCCACTCTCGGAGTCGGTATCCTCCAGAAGAACTTCTATCTCTTTGCCCGCCTCTATATCCTCTGGATTCTCGAATTCGCCCGAATCAACAACGCCTTCGCTCTTGAGTCCAACCTCCACAATAACGTCGTTACCTATCTGGGAGACGATTGTCCCGGCCAAAATCGTCCCCGGCAATCGCGAATCCACCTTCTTATGTAAAACTTCTTCAAAAAACTCATTGTCTTTCTCGCCGAACATCTCCTTGACCTGCTCGTCAAGCTTATCATCCGACAAACCTAATTTGTTCACAATATTTCTATCTACCATAAAACAACATCCTTCTCTGGGGTCTGTCGTTCGCGACTCGCCCGCGCCCCACACTTACGCCGACAAGCCCTCGTGCAACACTGCACACACATCTGAGTTAATCATCCATAAGAAACGCACCTGCCAACGCAGCAAATGCGCACCGAACACCTTGAACACACTACCGAACGCTCTACTGCGACCTGCCGGTATCAAAGGCCTTCAGATTATTCACAAATTCGTCTATTATCCAGTCGGGCGTCGACGCGCCCGCCGTAACGCCCGCCACATTCTTACCCAAAACAACCCTTATATCAAGTTCTTTCCAGTTTTGCAAGTAAAACGTCTCGCTATTGTACTTTTTGCAAAGCTCCGCCAATCTCCGCGTATTGGCGCTCTCCAGCCCCCCTAAAACAAACATCACATCCACCTCCTTGCACAGCCGAACGGCTGATTCCTGTCTCTTAATCGCCTCCTGGCACAAAGTATTGATAACCTTAAGCTCGCTGAAGCTGCGCCGTCCTATCGCACCGAGCATATTCCCGAAGTGCTCCGGACTCTGCGTAGTCTGGCAGACAATACCCAGCCTGCCCTTCACCGGCAGCTTGCACAAATCAGACTCGTCCGCAATAACCACAACATCCTTCGCGCACCCCATAACCGCCTGGACCTCCGGATGGTTCTCCTCTCCGATGACCACGCCGTTATAACCGTCCCTCTCGAACTCCTCCGCTATGTGCTGGACCCTCTTGACCAAAATGCACGTGGCGTCAACAATGTTAAGGCCTTTTTCCCGGAGCTTCCCCATCTGCTCGGGCGCCGCTCCGTGAGACCGGATAATAACCGTCCCCGATTGAATCTCTTCTATATTCTCAACCGTCCTCAACCCCGCTTTCGCCAGCCGCCCTACTTCGTCCCTGTTATGAATAATCGGCCCAAGACTATAAACGCCCCCACTGCCCTTCGCCTGCCCCAGCGTCTTTTCCGCCACACTAATAGCATTCCGCACCCCATGACAAAACCCGCACTTCTCTGCTATCAAAACCTGCATAAACCACCAAAACAAACACTAACGCTCTGTCAAATACGGTTTGAGGAGTCGTCATTGCGAGCACCTCACCGGATTCTCAGGATGCATATAGGAGAAAACAGCCCAAATATGTCATTGCGAAGGAGCGCAGCGACTGCGGCAATCTCAGCCCTTACACTGCAAGAACCGCCTATTTTCTTAGGAGGAGCGAA
>JAGMDR010000010.1 GCA_023128595.1 Planctomycetota bacterium
CGGCACGGCAAGGACCGCCAATTCCGCGGAAAGCTGCGGGGGATAAAGATTTTCGGCAGCCGGATCGGAACCGGCGGGGCACTGACGTTGACCGAAATTCGCAAGCAACAGCGTGAAGATTAGCAGAGCGACAAAATCTGCGAAACCGAACATTGGGAGGTAATCCGATGACAAGTCATAAGGAAAAAACAGACGGGACGGGTAGGTTGTTTCTGAATGAAGCTTTGCAGAAAAACAGGCGTGAGGTTCTGAGATTGGCAGGGGCAGGTGTGCTCGGCGCCCTGGTGACAACGCAGGTTGGCGGGGCGCAAGTGCGTCGGGTGAAGTTCAAGGTGCTGGGCGAGAACGACCGGGTCGATATAGGCGAGAGCGCACAACAAATCATAGAAAAGGCCTACAAGAACGGGCACGAACTTGAAAAAAAGCACGGAGGCTGCGCACGATGCACGGTGGCTGCGTTGCAACGGTCGATTGGGTTTGTTCCGGAACATAGAGGTCTATTTAGGGCGGCGAGCTGTCTGGACGGGGGGGCGACGCCACATGGGGTGCAGAACTGCGGGGCATTCACCGGTTTGGGGATGGTTATCGGGTGGATTTGTGGAAATGAGACGTTCGGAGATACACGTCTGTCTCACAAGTTGATCCGGAAGGTCTATGAGTGGTTTGAGGCCGAATACGGCAGCGTATTATGCAAAGACGTCAGAACAAAAGCGAACAAGGACTGTCCGAAAGTAGTAGGGACGGCGGCAAAGTGGACAGCGGAAGTGCTGCTGAGGCAGTTTACGGACTATGAGTAGCAGGATCGAGCCGAAAGGAGATATCGAATGCAAAAGAAGACTGTTCGAACAGGCATAATCGGTGCGGGATTTGCCGCGACGTTTCATTTTGAATCTTTGAAAAAGGTCCACAGCACGGACGTCGAGGTCGAGGGCGTGTTCGCAATCGACACCGAGCAGGCGGCGCAGTACGCGAAGGCGCGCGGGATCAAGGCTTATGACAGCCTGGAGGCGCTGATTGAGAAGGTGGACGTCGTTCACGTTTGTACGCCGCCGGTGGCCCATGAGCCGATTGCGGTTGCGGCGCTGGAGCAGGACAAGTTCGCTATCGTGGAAAAGCCGCTGACGGGCTATTTCGGGGATGGGTCGGAAGATTTCAACGGGGAGACTTTTCCCAAGACCGATGCGCTCGACCATTCGCTTGCGAGTATGGAGCGGATGCTCGAGGCGGAGAAGAAGAGCAAAGGCCGGATTCTCTACGCCGAGAACTGGGTCTATGCCCCTTCGATTCAGAAAGAGCGGGAGATTATCGAGAAGACGGGCGCACAGATTCTCTGGATACACGGCGAAGAGGCGCATTCGGGCTCGCACGCACGTACGTATGCCTTCTGGAAGTTCTCCGGCGGCGGGGTGATGATAGGCAAGGGCTGTCACCCGCTGACGGCGGCGCTCTATCTAAAGCGCGTCGAGGGCAAGGCGAGAAACGGCAATCCCATAAAGCCGAAGTCGGTCTCGGCCCGCACGCACGCGATAACGAGGCTTGAGAACTTCCGGGACGAAGGGCACATCCGCTGCGACTACCACGACATCGACGATTTCTCTTTGATGCACGTTGTGTTCGAGGACGGCACGATTGCGGATATCTTCGCCTCGGACATCATCTTAGGCGGCATCCACAACTGGCTGGAGGTCGCGGCCAACAACCATCGCAGCATCTGTAATATCAATCCGAACACGGCGATGCAGACATATAACCCCGTCGATGAGAACTTCAAGGACATCTACGTGGTCGAGAAGACCGGCACCAAGCAGGGCTGGTCGAGCCCATCGCCGGATGAGGACTGGTTCACGGGCTATCCGCAGGAGATGGAGGCCTTCTACAGGACGATTGCATACGGCGGGCCCGTAGAGAGCAGCAGCAATCTGGCGGCGGACGCAATTTCGACCATCTACAGTGCGTACGTCTCTGCGGAAAAGACCGGGGCTGAAGTAGCTGTCAGAACGTTTTGACTCAAAAAACGGATTGGAACCACTAAGGAGCAGTTATGGAGATTCTCGGATTACACTACGCGATTTGGATTGTGTTAGTATTGTACTTCGTTGGAATGCTCCTGATGGGCTGGTGGTCCAAGCGGGGAATTAAGAGCCAGGAGGGGTATTTGTTGGGCAATCGCCGGTTCGGCTGGCCTATGATGGTGATGCACGCCTTCGGCGCAGGGACGCATCCGGGGAACGTGGCGGGGGTGATGAGCCAGGGTGTTGTTAGCGGCGCATCCAGCATCTGGGTCTCGTGGATGTGGTTGTTCGGAACACCCTTCTACTGGATTATCGCGCCGATAATACGGCGGATGCGGTGCCTGACGATGGCCGACTTTTTCCGGGAACGTTTCGGCAGGGCAGCCAGTGTGCTGTACATTATCGTGGCGGCGGCGGGGATGATCGTTTTCTTAGCGGGCGTTCTGCTTGCGACGACGCGGACCGTGCAGGGCGTGATGGGCAAGGCGGCGACGGCCGATAGCGAGATGTGGTTCTTTGGTATCCTGTTTGCAAGCGCGGCGGTGTTTATAGTCTATAGCTACTGGGGCGGGATAATCGCGGCGATACGCACCGATATGATCCAGGGGCTGATGATAATCGCCCTGTCGTTTATTGCCATTCCTGTTGCACTCGGCCGGGTGGACGGGCTTGCCGGGATGCGCGCGACATTGGGGGCACAAGGCGGCAGTTACCTGAGCTTGTTCGACCCGAAGGAATTTAGTTTGTTGACTGTGCTGCTGCTTTGTATTAACGCGCCGCTGACGGCGTTGGCATTTCCGCATCTGATGAGCGTTTGTGCGGCCGGGCGGACCGAATGGGAGGGGCGGGTCGGCTTTACCTACGGCAATATCCTCAAGCGTATCTGCACGATAGGCTGGTGCGTGCTTGGATTGTGCTGGTTAGCGTATCTGATCAATTCAGGCTCGGAAATCCATAAAGACGCCGCCTTTGGCGATTCGATTCGCGGATTACTCAGGCCCGAGCTCCAGGGCGTGATGCTCGCGTGCGTGATGGCCGCGGCGATGTCATCCGGCGACGCGGTGCAGGTGACGGTGGCGGGGCTCTTTTCCCAGAACATCTATCGCGTTTACTTTAATCCCAAGGCCGACCAGAAACAGTTGGTGAGTGCAACGCGGGTCATTGGGGTTGTCATCGCACTTTTGGCGCTCGGGGGTGCGATTCTGATGCGCAAGAACCTCGTCAAGGCGATCCTGGATTATTTCAATATTCTCAGTGTCGTGGGCATTTCCACGGCGATGGGTATCTTGTGGCGGCGGATGAACGCAACTGGAATGTTCAGCAGCACGATTTTTGCAGGCGCCAGTCTTATATTGACGCGCTATGTTCTGGACTGTGGCCGGGACGTTACCATTGGCGTTCCGATTGTGGTCGGGGGAATCGCCGCAGTGATAGGCAGCCTTGTAACAAAGCCGCCGAGGCATGAGGTTATCGAGAAGTTCTTCACGAAGATTTACGTTCCCATCGGCCAGGATGCCAGGCTCGAATTGCCTTTGGATGAGGTTGTGCCGGAATCGAAGCGATGGCTCACGGCGGGCGGGCTGTTCGTCGTCAAGCCTTCGCGCCAGTCCTGGGTGGGCTTCGTTGTTACGTTAGGGATATGCTTAGCCTGCGTGTTAGTGATGTTAGCGATACTTCGATAGAGAAAAAGGACGGCGGGATGGCCGGTAAAATCGGACTTGTGGGTCTTGGGCTTGTGGGTACGGCGATGGCCGAGCGCTTGTTAGGCGGGGGGTTCAACGTTGTCGGCTTCGACGTCGATTCAGCGAGGTGTGAGCAGCTTGAGAAGCTGGGCGGCCAAGCTCTGGGCAGTGCGGCGGAGGTTGGCGAGCAGGCCGAGCGGGTTGTGCTTTCGCTGCCGGATACTAATGTCGTTGTGCAGGTTGTCGAAGGGCCCGCGGGGATTCTGGAGGCGGAGACTCCGCCGAAGTACATTATTGACACGACGACCGGCGACCCGGATGAGACGGCGGCGCTGGCGCAGCGGCTCGCCGGGCGGGGAATCGGTTTCCTGGATGGGCCTTTTTCCGGCTCCAGCCAACAGCTCAGGAACAGGGACGTAGTCTTTATGGTTGGGGGCGATAAGGCGGCGTTCGACGACTGCAAGGATATTTTTCGTGCGCTGGGCGAGAAGATATTTTACTTGGGCGCATCGGGCAACGGCTCGAGGGCCAAGCTCGCCGGCAATCTTATTCTCGGATTGAATCGCCTGGCTTTGGCCGAGGGGCTCGTCTTTGCGAGCAGGCTGGGGCTTGAGCCGAAGGGCTTTCTCGAGCTGCTCAAGGTTACGCCCGCGTACTCGGCTGTGATGGACGTTAAGGGCAAAAAGATGCTGGACGGGGATTTTACTCCCCAGGCCAGACTTGCCCAGCACCACAAGGACGTCTCGATTATCCTCAAGTACGCGCAGAAATTCGGGCTGGATTTGCCGCTGTCAAGAACGCACTCGGACGTATTGGAAAAGGCCGTCGAAGCCGGCGACGGGGACCTGGACAACTCCGCCGTCATTCGGGAAATCGAGCGCGGGGGCAAGCGGTAGTGCCATTTCTAATAAGAAAGTATGACTTCAAGGAATAAGATCAGGAGCGACTATATGGCCAGGAAAGTTGTTGCCATCGTAGGGACCTACCGTAAGGCCAGGACAATTGACAGCGCTGTGGACGAGATACTCAAGGGTGCGGAGGCGCACGGCGCCGAGACTGTGAAGATTGACCTTATCGATAAGCACGTTGAGTTCTGCAGGAACTGCAGGTCGTGCACGCAGGAGGATGACGTTGGGGTCAGGGCTGAGTGTGTGCAGGAGGACGATATGGCGGCTATCCTGGAGCAAGTTGACGGTGCTGATGCTTTGGTGCTGGCCTCTCCGGTGAATTTTTTCCGGGCGACGGCTGTGATGAAGCGTTTTACTGAGAGGCTGCTGGTGTATGTATATTGGCCGTGGGGCAAGGGTGGGCCGAAGCTTCGGATAAGGAGGCCTGGCAAGAAGGCGGTTACGGTCACTTCAAGTGCATGCCCTGCGTTCGTCGGCAGGATTTTTATCCGCGCGCCGCTGAGCTTGTTGAAGACGGCTGCCAGGTGTATGGGGGCGAAGGTGCAGAAGTCATTGTACTTCGGATTAGCCGCGAAGAGTGAGGATGCGACACTCAAGAAAAAGAGTCTGCTCAAGGCATACCGGGCCGGTGAGGAGCTTATCAGTTAGTGCGGGACGGCAGTGCTGCCAACCGGTTCATTGGCGGCGATTTTGAGCAGATCGAACGGCAGTACTTAGCGTATTGCAGGGGGATAGTGAGGGATTAACCGCCGAGAACACAGGCAAGGAATTTGTGGCCGGAGCTGGCACTGCGTACCGTCCGGATGGTAAAATTTACGGTTATGTCCAAACGGCGTTCATCATCTATTATTTTGGCATCGGCGTCACCGCGTCGGAGAGAGCTGCTGGCCGAAGCCGGCTATCACTTCGCGGTTGTTCGGCCGAACGTTGATGAGTCGGATTTTTCGGTCGAGGGCATCGGGGCCGATGAATACGCCAGGCGGCTGGCTCTGGCCAAGGCGAACAATGTTGCCGAGAGGTTCCCCGAATCTCTGGTCATCGGCGCCGATACGGTTGTGGATTTCGGCGGGGAGATAATCGGCAAGCCCGCCGATGCGAGAGAGGCCGAGGAGATTACGAGAAGGCTCTTTAGTGCGCCTCATAAGGTGATAACCGGCGTTGCGATTGTCAGGGGCAGCGATGGGACCGAATTGAGCGATAGTGAGGCCACGACTGTTTATCCCAAGAGGTTGACCGCCGAGCAGATCGCCGAGCACATCAAGAGCGGGACGTGGCGGGACAAGGCCGGGGCCTATGCGATAAAGGAGAAAGGCGATGAGTTTATCGAGAGGATTGAAGGCAGTCTGACGAACGTGATGGGTTTGCCTATCGAGCTTCTTGGGCGGATGCTAACGGAGGCTCTCGGGGCCGAGGCGGACGGCGAGCAGCAGCGGTGAATGCGTATTTCAAAATCTCACAGCTTAACCACCCAAGGCGGGGCGTGTTCCGGTAATAATTTTCGTGACGTAATGTTGAGAAATCGTTAAATTGAAATATCGAGAGTACGAACGCTGTGTGTGTAACAGGCTCTAACAAAATCTTATATTTAACTGAAAAGGGGTATTGTTATGATTTTGAAGTCGGGCACAAAGGTGGTTCTAATAAGCCTTCTTCTTGGAGTTTGTGGCTGCGGCAATGGTGTTTCAGGTGCGCCTTATCAGGCCACAGGTATCAGAATCGGCGAGGTGACGGACAACGCGGCGATAGTCTGGACGCGTCTGACGCGCCATCGGGAACGGGTCGGGTCGGAAGCGCCTATGCCGGAGGTTTGGTACCGTGATTCCAAGACCGCAGAGCTGGTTGAGAGACGCAAGAGAAGGCCTGACATGGCGCCTGTCGTCAAATTCCCTGCGGGTTCGACGATTAATACCATTGAAGGGGCCGTGCCGGGAGCGCCGGGACAAATAAGGGTCCT
>JAGMDR010000100.1 GCA_023128595.1 Planctomycetota bacterium
ACGCAATACGAAATACAAACCCAATTCAAACCCAATCTCAAGCCCCTGCCCCAATCCACCGACAGGGGAAAAGGCCCGCCAGGAACATCTTCCACGCTTCAGGTACCGCAAATCTCGGACGGAACAATGAAATGGCCAAGAACTGCCATCCGAATAAAATCAGGAATTTTGATATTATGTCCAACTTTCTCTTGACTTCGCCTTTGCACATGCTAATATTTATGGTTATGAGTAGAAAATTGCTTTCGACATCCTGTCCGGCCTGCGGATTGGCAATGCAGACAGCGGCAATGGCCTGCGCAGTCTGCGAGGTCAAGGTGGAAGGCAGTTTCAGCCAGACGGCCTTCGACAGACTCTCGCCGGAGGACCAGAAATTCCTGGAGCAATACCTCTTGGCGGGATTTAGCATCAAGACCTTAGAGCAGAGCAGCCCCCTGGGATACGCCGCGATACGCTCCAGATTAGACAGGCTCATCGCCAACTACAAGGCATTGGTGAAAATGGATACCCAGAAAAAGGCAGTGCTCGAACAACTGCGGGCCGACCAAATCAGCGTCGCCGAGGCTAAACGTAAGCTGGAAAGACTCTCAGGAGACTAAGAAATGGAAATCGCATCAAACGCATCGTCCGAAGACGAACTCTTGGGCCTTCGCAACGAAGGCAAGATCAGCGAGTCCGAATACCAGGACCTGCTTGGTGCGATGAGGAACTCTCATCCGTACAACGCAGGCGAGTCTGCGACAAACGGGGCAAATAAAATCATGAGTTGGTATATCTGGTCTCCGTTTCAATCAGGGACAGTGAAGGAAATCTGTGCTCATATGACAATGCATGAAAAGATAGTAGCTATGATACGTTCAGCCCTTCTTGGTTTGTGGGTCGCAGCAGCCTTTGCGGCACCACAAGGCATTATTTTACTACCTGCAGTCGTTGGCATCAAAAGATCAGCCTTGGCAATTTCAATAGCTGTTATACTTCTCATTATATTTCTGATATCAATCCCTATCATCCGAAAGAGAAACAAAAATTTCCTTTGTTCAACTAAATGGGCTAAATCCAGGGGCTACACCGTGGACAAAATTTAGGTTATTCGAGAGGTAACTTGTATCAAGATCGGAGCCGCTGAGGTGAAACAAAAGCTCGAAGAGCTTTCGGGAGGTTAAGAAATGGAAAACGTAACAAATATATCGTCCGAAGAAGAACTATTGGGCCTTCGCAATGAAGGCAAAATCAGCGAAGCTGAATACCAAGATCTGCTCACTGCAATGAGAAAACCTTCGTCGAATGGTGGTGAAGAAGCTGCCCCTGAAATAGAGAAAGCGAAGTCAAAACGCAAATTAGGCAAGATCGCCTTTGTTTTGATGCTGGCGGGAATACTTTTGCCGGTCATTCCCTTTTTTGCAATCGAGCTGTTGTCCGGCCCAAATACTCGCGCCGCGATTGGGCCATTCTTCTTCCTTGGCGCGGCTTTCGAGATAGCGGCGTTTGTGACGGGTGTGCTTTCGTGGCCGGATGTTTACGGCAAGGCGAGCGTCCTGACTACTTCGATTCTTGCCGTTCTTAGTGTCCTTCTCATTGTGCTTATAGCGTAGCAACCTATGAATTATGATTGAAGACTACAGATCGCATAAATCTGCGTCACTTGCCCCTTTCATTATTCCAGAGCAGAACCTGCAAGCGCTGGGAGAATGCAAAGCCGACGAGCTTGCATAACTCGGCGACGATAGGCGACTTGGCCAAAAGTTCCTCTCTCGCAGCGGCCTGGGGCATTAGCATCACCTTTTGGGCGTCAACTTCGCCAATCCGTTGCAGTGTTTCCTGGATCTCCGGCAGATCATTGACAGAATCGACGACAAATTTCAGTTGATAGTCATAATTCTCTATCAGCTCACCGAGGACTGCAATGTCGAGCCTTGAATCCTCGTGCATCGCAGCGAGCTTTGCGTCGTCCGGGGTTGAGTTGCTGAGTTTCGGGCTGATGCTCATTAGATCGCAGGGCATATCCGGGATATAAGCTATGCCTGCGGTCTCGATGGTTATGTGTTTGTCAGCGGCCTTCAATTCCTGCACTAACTGTGGCAGGTCCGAATCGATCATCGGCTCGCCGCCGGTTATTACTACGTGCCTGCAGGGCCATTTTTGAATAGTCCTGACTATATTCGCAATGCTGTAGTGGGCCCCTGCCTTACGGTCCCAAGCGTATTTGGTGTCGCACCAGCGGCATCGCAGAGGACATCCGGCCAAGCGGACGAAGACGCTGACCACACCGGCGAGAAAGCCTTCGCCCTGCAGGGAATAGAATATCTCGTTTATTATCATTGTTCACGCATTGGGTCATGTGTCACGTGTACGGGAGTAACCGGCGGTACAACCGCCGGCTAAATATCAGTTCGCTTTTTTATCGCTCATATATTTCACGGGATCCGTCAGGCCGGCTTCGGCGAAGCCTTTTAGTCTTAGTCTGCAGGAGTCGCATCGGCGGCAGCTTCTGCCCTGGTCGTCGGGGTCGTAACAACTGTGGGTGAGGGAATAGTCCACGCCGAGCTTTGTGCCGGCCAGAATAATCTCACCCTTGGTCATATCAATAATCGGGGTATGGATTTGGTACCGATCCGGGCCCCCGACGGCCGCTGCGGTGGCGAGGTTGGCGGTCCTCTCGAAGGCGGCAATGAATTCGGCTCGGCAGTCCGGGTAGCCGCTGTAGTCTATCGAGTTGACGCCGATGAAGATATCAAAGGCGCCGAGGACCTCCGCCCAGGCGAGGGCGTAACTGAGGAAAATCGTGTTGCGGGCCGGCACATAAGTCGGGGGAATCCGGACCTCATAGCCCAGCTCGATTCTATCCTTGGGCACGTCAATCGCGGAATCCGTAAGAGCCGAGCCGCCGAAGGCAGCCAAATCAATGTCGATTATGCGATGCTTTGCCGCTCCAAGAGAATTGGCTATCTTCCCGGCAGCTTCGATCTCCCGCTTGTGCCGCTGACCGTAGCTAAAAGTCAGGGCATAGCAGCGGAATCCTTCATCGCGGGCGATAGTCAGGGTCGTCGCCGAATCCAGGCCCCCGCTCAACAAGACTACTGCTCTTTTGTCCGCCACGTGTCAATCCCTGTCCAATGTAATCCTGCACAAATCCACAACGCCGACTTATAGCAGTCTATCAAGGTCGAATTGGTAGGTGTCATTGCGAGGAGGCCAAAGGCCGACGCGGCAATCTCAAGCGGTTCGGAGGCCGGAGATTGCCACGGCCTTTCAGGCGTCGCAATGACAACTGCTCAAATCAAGCTTGACAGAGCAATAATATATCAGAATTTGTTTGAAGCGCAGCTACTCGGAGAGTATTTCGATGCCGTTGATCTCGGGGTTCTGTATGTCCATAGTGAACGCGATAACCAGCTCTCCATCGGTTACGGTCAGGTTTTTGATTGTCTTAACCACGGGCTTTTCGAATCCGCCGGCTTCTTTGTAGGGGTCGAAGTCCTTGAGAACGGTCTTTTCGTCGATGGCGACCGAGAAAATCCTCTGGCCCTGGTCGGTTATCCCGGAATAGGTTTCGGCAAAGTGCAGGCGGACCGTGTATTTGCCATTGGGAACACTGAACTTGTAGCTTTCCATACTGTAGCGCTCGGTCTCGTAAATCTTCGGCGCATCGGTCCCAGTAATACCCAAATCGCCCCGGTCAACCGTCATGCCACCAACGGCACCCCACTTCTTGTCGGACTCGGCATACTGGTCGGCAAGCCAAACGTTGCCTGCCTTATCAGTGTAAGGCTCGGAGGCCGCACAGTTGACGCGCAAAGCGAATTTCGGCGCTTTGGCCTGTCCGGTCATCGCACAGCCTGAGAGTGCCAAGAGCGCCACTGCGACCACACAGCTTGTTATAGCCAATCTTTTAGTCATGGTATCCATTCCTTTCCAAAAAACTGAGAAATGCACGCTTCACACAATATTACGACTGTCCAAATGCATCCGGATGAATCGTCAGGCATTGGAATCAGCAGTATATCCGAGAGGGTCCGGGAAGACAACGATCTTTGCGAACGTTTATCTTGTACCTCGCATCGTTATTGGCCTTTTGGCCAGGGATAGGCATTCGAGCCGGCTTCCTTATCGATGGGCCCGGGAGGAAGCGTTTTCTGCCATTTAAGCACGGTTTCGGCCATTTTCCTGACTATATCCGGGTATTTGTCGGCCAGGTTATCGAGCTCCGTCGGGTCCTTAGGGATGTCGTACAACTCAATACGGCTGCGGTCGGGATTCATCAACAGCTTCCACTTTCCCTCGCGGATTGCCAGCATCGGGCACTTGTGGGCCATATCGCCAAAGACTCTGAAACGCCATTCCCACATCAAGGGCTTTGTGCGCTGCGTTGGCTTGCTGAGCAGTGCGGCGGACATATCCTCACCGTCAGAGTTCAGGTCGCGCGGCAGTTTGACGGCGGCTAAATTGCAGACCGACGGCAGCCAGTCAACGCCTGCGACGATGCTCGTGTCATCGACCTTGCCGGCGTGGGTATGGCTTGGCCAGCGAACGATAAAGGGCATACGGACGCCGCCCTCGTACAGGCTTCTCTTTCGGCCGCGGAAGGGGCCTGTATCGCCGATACCGCTGTGGACGGCGTTGCGAATATCCAGGTCTTCCGGGCCATTGTCACTGGAGAAGGCAATCAGCGTATTATCGGCCAGGCCAAGCTCATCAATTCTCTTAATCAACCGACCGATCTGGCGGTCCATATCCGTGACCGAGGCGTAGTAAATCTGCTTAACACCGATTTTCGCAGAGTGCTAACCGTCATATGAATATAACGTGTGCTTGTTGTTTCTCTGCGGAAGACAAATGTTGATTTTGCCTGAAGAATGCACAAAAACGGCTATTTCGGAGCAATCCCAATACT
>JAGMDR010000101.1 GCA_023128595.1 Planctomycetota bacterium
AGCCGAAGGCTTTGGGGATGGCTGCATAGCGCTAAAGAACCGTTGACATAGCGCGAAGATTTTCTATGATTCGTATTATTGAGCGTACAAACGAACAACTTGCAGGTCAGCGATGATAGTCCCGACGGTACCACCATTGTCGGTCCACGCAGCCTGACGCGTCCGTCTTATCCTATTTTTTCTTTTTCTTGCGGGCTGGCAGATTCCTGAAGAACTCAAGATTGACCTCAGCAGGTTTCGGGTCGGCAGACGTCAACGGCTGGGTGTCACCGAAGCGCTTCTGCTGCTTGACCATCAGGGCCATCAACTCCTTGACCTTATCGCCATGGCCTGGATCATCTGCCAGATTCTTCGTCTCGTGTGGATCTTCTCGCAAGTCAAACAGTTGCGTCTTGTTGATTTGAGGGTAGCGCAGCAGCTTCCAACGCCCGCGACGCACGGCCCGCTGCATGTCCTTATAGGCAAGGAAAATAGTATCGCGGACCTTGTCGGTCTTGCCCTGAATTATAGGCGCCAGACTCTTGCCTTCGAGACCCTCTGGGACATTCGCACCGACCAGCTCACACACGGTCGGGTATACATCGAATAAATATGCGAATGCACCTGTGGACTTGCCCTTTGGGATGCCCGGGCCGAAGAAGATCAAAGGCACGCCCATGCTGTGTTCGTAGAGACTTTGTTTGCCCATCAGGCCGTGGCTGCCGACAGCGAGGCCCTGGTCGGAGGAAAATATGATGATAGTGTTCTCGTATTGGCCAGTTTCCTTGAGTATCTCGATGATCCTGCCAATCTGCTCATCCAGGTAGGTGATAACAGCGTAGTAGTCGCGCAGGTGTTCTCGGATGATCGCTTCCGTTCGTGGCCAAGGAGCCAGCCTTTCGTCACGAATGACCAACTCTCCATTATTGAATGGATGGAACGGCCTGAAGTTGGGCGGTATCGGGATATTCTCGATTTCGTATTTGTCCAGGTACTCTTTGGTCGCGATACGTGGGTCATGTGGAGTCGCAAAGCCCAGGTACATAAAGAAGGGCTTGTCTTTCTTGTGCGCTCGCAAGAACTCAATCGCATCGTTGGCAGCGACCTCGCCGGGATGGCCGGAGCGGCGAACCGGGCCATCATCCAGATAATGGCTGTGAGTAAAGGATTTGTGGACCTCTCTATCGGTGTTGCCCCTTTTGCCATGATGGTATGACACATAGCCGGCCTCGTTCATAGATTTCGGGAAGTTCGGTGCGTCCTTTGGCATATCCCTCACGGAAAACCACGAACGCCCTCGCAGAGTCATCATTCGGCTCGGCAAACAGACAGCTCCGCTGAAACCACCCATGCAGTAGGCATTGTTGAACACAAAACCAGCTTTGACCAGCTCGTCGAGGTTAGGTGTTTGGATGTGCGGATTGCCCAGCGCGCCGATAGTATCTTCCCGCTGATCGTCGGTGAAGAGAAACAGAATATTCGGCTTCTTCGACTTGGCTGTGGCCGGTTGGGCCCTCAACCACGGCTGGGCGATCGGCACAGTAAGGGCAGCCGTCACCCCCAGCCCCATGCTTTTCAGAAAATATCGCCGACTAAGATTCTCATTCATTCCAAACCTCTTTCTCTAAGAGTCCACAATCTTTCAAGATGCGTAATCCCGGCAGCGCCAACGGACACGAGCTCAATCAGTCAATACATGAAGCAGATCACTTGATTTCCAAAACCACTACCGACTTAGATGGTAGCGTGACGTTTAAGATATCACCTTTCAGCTTGAAATCATCAAAAGCTCTCGGCGTTACGGCTTCGGCGTTGTCAAAAGTGTTGTGTGCGGTCATAACATCTGCCGTTAGCACACGACCAGAGACCTTCCTGGCTTTTGTCCCTCGAAGCTCGCAGACAATCTCAGACGAATTTTTTGGGTCCAGATTACAGAGCGATACGTGAATCGTGCCTAATTTGGCCCTCGATGCTGAAACGTTGAGTGCTGGAATTCGCTCACTGCCAGACTGATAATCATTCCACTTAAGGTCAACAGGCAGCAGCGTGGCATCATGATGAACCTTGTACATCTCGAAGACATGATAGGTCGGCGTCAGAACGATCTTGTCCTCTTTAGTAAGAATCATCGCCTGCAGGACGTTGACGGTCTGAGCGATATTGGCCATCTTAACGCGGTCGCAGTGGTTGTTGAAGATATTAAGGGTAACGCCGGCCACAAGCGCATCACGCAGAGAGTTTTGCTGATAGAGAAATCTCGGATTTGTCCCCGGCTCGACCCGGTGCCAGGCGCCCCATTCGTCCACTATCATCGCCACCCGTTTCTTTGGGTCGTACTTGTCCATGATAGCTGCGTGCTTTGTGACAAGCTCGTCCATAAGCAGTGCCCGCTGCAGTTGCGCGAACCAGTCTTCTTCACCGAATTTCGTAGCCGAACGGCTCTTCTTGCCCGAACCACAATAGTAATGGGGAGCCAGGCCATTCATATTTCTTCCCACCTTGCGCATTAACACCTCGGTCCAGTGGTAATCTGATTGCCTGGCCCCGCATGCTATTTTGAAAAGGCGGTTTTCTCCAAAGTTGCGCAGATATGTGGCAAAGCGGCGATACAGGTTGGCATAGTACTCGGGCTCCATACGGCCGCCGCAGCCCCAGTTTTCGTTACCTACTCCCCAGTACTTTACCTTCCAGGGCTTGTCCCGCCCGTTTTCGCGGCGCCAATCCGCCATTGGGCTTTTGCCGTCAAAAGTTATATACTCGACCCACTGCTGCATCTCCAGCACGGTGCCGCTGCCCACGTTGCCGCAGATGTACGGCTCGCAGTCTAACTGTTCGCACAGGTCAAGGAACTCGTGGGTCCCGAAGTGATTGTTTTCCGTTACACCGCCCCAATGGGTATTGACCATAGTCGGGCGCTGGTCACGTGGGCCGATACCGTCTTTCCAGTGATACTCGTCGG
>JAGMDR010000102.1 GCA_023128595.1 Planctomycetota bacterium
GATTTTCTTCAACAATATAGGCCTAACCTGCAATTTTGCAGAACTCATATTCACTGAAAACACAGGAGTACTTATGAAGGCAAAACAGTTTGCTATTGCCCTAACGTCCGTCCTTCTAACTGTTTCCGGCTGCGGCCTCACCGGGTCGGCGCACAGGCGGACAACCGGTTATGGAAAGATTGAGCTGCTGCGAGATAAATGGGGCGTCCCGCACGTCTTCGCCGAGACCGACGCCGGCGCGATGTACGGCCTGGGCTACGCCGCCGCCGAGGACCGCGCATTCGGTATGTACTACAATCTGCGAATCATCCAGGGCCGACTGGCAGAACTCATCGGCGACCAGAAGGTCGGCGCAAACCGCAGGCTCCCCCAGGGAAAAAACTCCGCCGTCCGAAACGATGTCAAAATGCGAACCATCGGATACTACCGCGCCGCCCAAAAGGTCGCTAAAAACCTCGACTCCGAATCCCGAACGCTATTGGAGGCCTACAGCGACGGCGTCAACAACTACATCACCGGCCACCCCAACGACCTGTTATACCTCTTCGACAAGCTCGACTTACAGCCAGGACCCTGGACGCCCGCCGACTGCATCGCATCCTGGTGGCGGCTCGGAATCTTCTTCTCCGGCGACGGACTGCGCGAAATGGGCGCCTATTACGACATCAAGGACGGAATAAGAAAAGTCCGCTCCGTCGATCCGACCGATAGTGCCGCCGTCCTGCGTGCCCGCCCAATACGAGACGACGCCTCGGTCATACAACGGTCCGACGTCAGCGACCAATGGCTCGGCAAGGTTATCGACTACGCTAAAGACCACAACCTGACGCGCAAGATCGATACCACCCCTATGCGCCGCCGCCCGCCGACCCGAAGGTTCAGCCACGCCTGGGTCGTCGGCGGCGCCAAAACCACCGATGGCTCAGCCGTGCTCATCAGCGACCCGCAAACCCCGGTTCGCAACCCGTCCCTGTTCTACGAATTCCACGTCGCAGGCAAAACGTTCAACGCACGCGGCGTCGGTGTCGCGGGCAGCCCCGTCATCCTTATCGGCTTCACCGGTAGCGTTGCCTGGGGCCTGACCGCCCTCGGCGCCGACCAGGCCGACCTGTTCGTGTTGAAAACCGACCCTAACCATCCCAATCAATACTCATTCGACGGCAAGTGGCTCGATATGCAAGTCCGCATGGAAACTGTGAAAATCAAAGACGGCAGGCCCCGAACGCTCACGCTCAAAGACACACACCTCGGCCCGGTCGTCACACCGCTGGCGATGGGAATCCGCCGCGGCGACCAGGCCGTCCTCAAACGCATCCCCAACTGCGAAACCGACCGCGAAACCATCCAGGGCGCCCTGGCGATGATGCGGGCGAAAGACGTGTACGAATTTCAAAAGGCCCTCGCCGGCTGGAGATTCCCCAGCGCCAATTGCGTCTTCGGCGACTCCAAAGGCAATATCGGATACAAGACCATCCTCGCCTTGCCCGTGCGCTCCTCGCGTGCATTGTTGGACGCCATGGCCGCACACGACGGCTCAACCTCGCAGACCGATTGGCAGGCCATCTGCCCCGACGAGCTGCTGCCCCAGGTCATCAATCCAGAGCAGGGCTGGCTCGTCACCGCAAACCATCGCCCGATAGCCTCGTTCTATCCGATATCGATGGGCGTCTCAACCGGAAGCCTCGGCGACACCGGCCGGTCCTGGCGGCTCAAAGAGAGAATCAGAGCCAAAGAAACCTTCAAGCCCAAGGACGTGCTCGACATTCACTACGACACCGTCAGCCCCATCAAGCGAGACCTCGTTCGCCTCGCATACCACCTGCGTGACGTCCAGAAATTCGGCCTCGAAGATGACACCCTGCTCGCCCTCAAATACCTCGAAGAATGGCACGCCAACGGCGGCAAATCCGAAATGTCCGTCAAAGGAACCGAAATTCTCAACCTGATGCCGATGGCCTTTCGCCGGAACTTCGTCGCCGCAACAATCTACGGGGGCGGCCTTTCAGGTCTGTGCAACATGCTCCAGACAATCAACACCCGCATCGGCAAAGACCCCAAAGCACCCCTGACCAACGAAGAAGCCGAGTATATCAATCTGATTCTAAGGGCGGCCTGGCGATACGGCAAAGCCAACTACGGCGACGAACCTACCAAGTGGCAGCAAATAGCAAAAGAAAAGCTGCTCGAAACCAAACTCGGCTATTTCTCAACACTCGACGGCTTCGCCTCGCTTGACCCCGAAAAAGACGTAACCTTGCCGCCGCTAACCTGCATCGAGGGAGGGACCATCTTCTCGCAGAAAGCCCAATCCTACACACAGTATGTTACATTGCGCGACGCCGATGAGTCTATGGCGCTATTACCCATAGGCCAATCCGAGCACCCCGACAGCCCATCCCGCCTAAGCGGCTACGACCTCTGGTCCCAGGGAAAACTCCGCCCCGCACCCGTATCGCGCAAAAAGATCGAACCCTTAGTTACATCGCGAAAAGTCTTTTAGACCCAATCGGCAGATGGCAGGCTCTGCACAAAAAAGGGACCGATAAATGCAGGCCTGTTCACAAAAAACACGAACTCTCACATGGAATTGTGGGTTTCATTGGCACGTGAACCACGAAAAATCTTCTTGACCCCTGTTCTCGCTCATATAAGCTGTACGAACGTTCATCAGGTACAGGAAGTCTAAAGAGACGCTTGACTTTTCGCCGAAGAACATGTATATTTGTTAGGGAAGCTGATGCCGCCAGAAGAAAACAAAAAACTGCCGCCTCCTGTCCTGCTTTCGGCTGTTGTCTGCGACCAGGTTATCATCGATGCCAGAACGAATAAGGCGAGCGTCATAGGGATTTTCGAAAACATCAGCGCTCCGAAGTACCCGGCCCGGCATCCTCGATTGGCGTTTTTCTTCGAGTTGACGAACGGACGCGGGAAAACTGAACTAACGATTAAGCTCGTAGACGTCCAGAACGAAGACAAAACGCTCTGGGAATGCACGGTACAGCAGGAATCGAAGGATGTTAGACAGGTTGTGAATTCCACATTTGATATAGGTGGCATCAAATTCCCGCATCCAGGCGAATACAGGTTTCAGGTCTATGCGGGAACAACTTTACTGGGAGAACGTAGGATTATTTGCACGGAACTTCCTCTACCGGAGGACAAGTAGATGAAGAAGGAACCGATCGAAACAGTAACTCGATGTATTGAGCCTGGATTTCTTAAGCTGGCTATTAGCAAAGATGTCATTGGACACGCCGCTTCTGAGACTATCGTAGCCCCGGAACCGGATTTCCAAAAGATCGCTGGGCTATGTCAAGGTGGACCTGTAAGGTTCAACGGGCGTCCAACACCCGAAGAAATCGAAGTCCTTGAAGACGAACAAGATGTCAAGAACGCTTTGCAGTCTCTGAAAGACCCCGACAGTGTAAGCCTGGACGATTTCAAAAAGGAGCTCGGGATTTGAGATTTTACATGGATGTATAACATTGAGTTGAAACCGAGGGCCCAGAACTTTATAGCGGCTCAATCCAAAAAGATTCACAAGCAACTCATAGAACGAATAGAATCCCTGGCTGCCAATCCGCATCCTCCCGCCAGCAAGCTCTTGCACACAAGAGAAAGGCTCTACAGGCTGCGCTCTGGCTCGTATCGTATCATATATCAGGTCCAGCACGACAAACTGCTTGTGGTAATAGCGACTATCGGCCATCGCCGTAATGTGTACAGCCGGCTGGACTCATAGACCAATGGAGAAGATGGCAATGGAAGGCTTGAGCATGACCCGAAGGAACTTTCTAAAAGCTATTGGAGCCGGTGCCGCTACCCTGGCGATGCCGGCTTCTAAGGCGGCACAGAAACGCAGCTCAGAGCAAAAGCCGAACATCCTTATGATCCTCGTCGACGACCTCGGCTATGGTGACTTGTCCGGCTACGGCGCAGAGGATATGCAAACCCCCAACATCGACAAGCTCATCGCCTCCGGCATGCGGTTCGACAATTTCTACGCCAACTGCCCCGTCTGCTCGCCCACCCGAGCATCGCTGCTCACCGGCCGATACCCCGACCTCGTCGGCGTCCCAGGCGTCATCCGAACACACATAAAGAACAACTGGGGCTACCTGGACCCCAAGGCCGTTCTGCTCCCGGAATTGCTAAAACGCTCCGGCTACCATACCGCCATCGTCGGCAAGTGGCACCTCGGCCTAAGCTCGCCCTGCAAACCCAACGACCGCGGCTTCGACCACTTCCACGGCTTCCTGGGTGACATGATGGACGACTACTACAAGCATCGCCGGCACGGCTACAACTATATGCGCCTCAACGAAAAAGAAATCGACCCCAAAGGCCACGCCACTGACCTCTTCACCGAATGGTCGATTGACTACATCCGCCGGCGCGCCAAATCAAAGCAGCCGTTCTTCTTATACCTCGCCTACAACGCCCCGCACACACCCATCCAGCCGCCCGCTGAATGGCTCGCACGCGTCAAAAAACGCGAGAAGAACATCGCCGACAGACGCGCCAAACTCGTCGCCCTCATCGAGCACACCGACGACGGCATCGGCAAAGTCCTCGCCGCACTAAAAGACTCCGGCCAAAGTGACAATACTCTGGTCATCTTTGCCTCCGACAACGGCGGCCAGCTCTCTGTCGGCGCAAACAACGGCCCACTGCGAGCAGGAAAGCAAGATATGTACGAAGGCGGCATCCGCGTCCCGGCCTGTGCCGCCTGGCCCGGAAAAATAAGAGCCGCCTCACGCTCAGACCGCATCGCACTGACGATGGACCTGTTCCCCACGATCTGCGAGGCCGCCGGCGCAAAAATCGAACACAAAATCGACGGCCGGACCATCCTGCCAACCCTCCTCGGCAAGGCCCAGCCCCCCCAAGACCGATTCCTCTTCTGGGTCCGCCGAGAAGGAGGCCATTACGGAGGCCGAGCCTACTACGCCGCCCGCTACGGCGATTACAAACTTGTACAAAACACCCCCTTCGAGCCGCTCCAGCTTTTCAACCTAAAAGAAGACCCCCAGGAACAAACCCCCCTGCCCAAAAACCACAAAATGTACAACAGACTCTTCACCGCCCTGCGATCCCACATCACCAAATCCGGCGCCGTCCCCTATCAAAAATACCCCGTAAACCTCGACAACCCACTCACACACTAATGCTCTGTTACCGATGACTTGAGGAGCCGTCATTGCGAGGCCTGAAAGGCCGTGGCAATCTCCGCCCTTCGAATGATGGAGATCCCTTCGCTTTGCTCGCAATGACACCCATCACTTGAACTGTATCGAATCGCTCACGGATTTCGACAAGTTTGCGCCTGATGCGAATTACTGGGACGACTATACCCGCCTTGAAACGGATGTGAATCTGGCCGGGCTGACCTACACCACTGCCGTTATCGCACCGGATACTGACAGTTCTGATGGATTCCAGGGCACGACCTTTACCGGTGTCTTTGATGGCAACGATTATAAGATAGCAGGATTGACAGTCCATGACGGTGGTGCCGGCGAAGACTATCTGGGGCTGTTCGGCTATATCGAGGGCCGCAAGCCTTCAGCATTGAGCGCAGGTGTCGTATTCTTCTCGTTTTTTCGGAATCGCCGTCAAACCTCTTTCCATTGTCCCCCAATAGGGACCGGGAACCAGCCGTCTTCGTCGGCTTTTACCGGGGGCGGGCTGTCGTAGTCCAGCTTGTCGAGGTAGTCGCAGAACTGGAAGTCGGAATTCATTATCTGGTCCCACGTTACCATCTGGCCCGTATGACAGGCGGCGCGGCCCATTAGCGATGCGAAGTCTGAATAGACCGCTCGCTTTATTTCGTTATACGGCCGGTCGTTGCGGATGCTCTCGATAAAGGCGTTCCACTCGTACTGCCACGGACTGTGAGCGTCCTTTGTCGGCGTCCATGCGATGTTGTCCTTTTCGATGCGCTGGTCCTTGAACATGTGGACGGTAGCAGCATGGGTTCTGCCGGAGAACTGTGCCGCGCACTTCGTGCCGTGAATGAAGGTGGCGAACTCGCTGCGCGCCTTGTTCATTCGGCGAAAACCGCAGAACGCCTTTGTCCCATCGGAGAAGGTGAGCTCCATCGCATAGGTATCGATGTTTTGCCCGTGGTCCTCGCTGCGGGGCTCGCGCCCGCCCATGCCGACCACTGAAACCGGCCAGCCATCCTTGATCCAGCAGCACTCGTCGATCTGATGGATCAGATTATCGACCATGTGCCCCGAGCCGACCCAGAACAGATGAATCTTGCCGAACTGCATTTGACTCACCAGGTCGTTGGACTTGTCGCCCTGGTTACTGAGCCATCTCCTGCCGCCCAGGCGGTTGGCGCGGATCAGCGGTATCTCGCCCATCTCGCCGTTGCGGATCTTCTTGATCAGCGCCTGGCGGGCCGGGGAGTGACGGCACTGGAGTCCCGCGGCGATCTTGATGTTCTTCTTCTTCGCCACCTCGTACAGGCGGAGCAGCCGATGCAGGCCGCCCGGATCAGGCGCGAACGGCTTCTCCATAAAAACGTTGATGCCTTTCTTGATGGCATACTCAACGTGCACCGGCCTGATATAGGCTCGCGTCGTGCACAAGGCAACGTCGCCGGGCCTAAGGATGTCGATGGTCCTGCGATAGGCGTCAAAACCGATGGCCTTGCATTCCTCGCTGACGTCAACTTTGTCTTTGAACCTTTTCTGCAGCGCTTTGTGTGATGAATCGAGTTTCTTCCTGTCCAGATCGGCCATGGCGTACAGTTTGACCGGCCCGCTGTCGCGAACAGATAGGGCGTCGCCGACCGCGCCGCTGCCGCGGCCGCCGCAGCCGATCAGCGCCAGGCGAATCGTGTTGTCTTCCGCCGCATAGGCAACCGGCGCGATACTCCCGAGCACCACCGCACCCGCGGCAAGCGAACCGCTACATTTGAGAAACTCCCGACGATTGACGTTGGATTTGTCGATGGGCTGAGTCATATCTGTCTCCTTGGTCGATGATTGAATTGATAAGGTTTCCTTAACATCTCCACAAGGATAACGCATCTGAGGCCGTGAACGCAAGAAAAAAACAACTGAGATTCTCCGTTTGGCTTCATAGGAAGCAAACGTGGACAATCTGGAACGAATCGTCTTCAAGCCATAGTCTCAAATCAATGAAAACCTCTGGACATCTCCGCAGAAAATGTTTACAAATAATGCCAAAGACGAAGAAACTACCGCGCAATTTTGGAGGTGCCGAAAGAATGAGAAAGCCTGTTGACATCACGCGTTCTGCGTTATTTGTTGTCTTGTTGCTCTTGTCCCTCTCTGCGGCCCAAGCACAGACGATTTTTGTTGAAGCCGAGGGATTTGCCGACCTTGGCGGCTGGCTCGTTGACCAGCAGTTCGCCGACCAGATGGGCTCACCCTTCCTGCTCGCCCACGGCCTGGGTAAGCCGGTAAAAGACACCACAACAATAGTCCCATTCCAGGAAACCGGCAAACACAAAGTCTGGGTCCGAACACGCGATTGGGCAGCGCCGTGGCTCGGAGGGATATCCTGGCCGGACAGAAAATACAAGCCCACCGATGCCCCGGGCAGGTTTCAATTACTAATCAATGGAAAACCGCTAAACGCCGTTTTCGGAACCGAAGGAGCTAAGTGGCACTGGCAATATGGCGGAACTATCGAAATTACCGAAAAACATCTCACCATATCATTGCACGATTTGACCGGTTTCGACGGCCGATGCGATGCAATTGTCTTCACTACGGATACGGACTTCATCCCGCCGAACGAAGCTGAGCAGTTGGCTGCCTTTCGCAAGAAGATGCTCGGCTTGCCGGACGAACCTGAAGACGCCGGCCAATTTGATCTTGTTGTCGTCGGCGGTGGAATGGCCGGGACCTGCACCGCCGTCTCGGCCGCAAGACTCGGCTGCCGCGTCGCACTGATTCAGAACCGACCCGTCCTCGGCGGCAACAACAGCTCCGAAGTCCGCGTCCACCTGGGAGGCAAAATTAACCTGCCGCCATACCCAGCTCTCGGCGACGTCGTAAAGGAGTTCGACTCCGGATACCAGGGCAACGCCCGACCCGCCTCGTATTACGACGACCAAAAGAAGCTCAGAGTCGTCCGAGCCGAAAAGAACATCCATCTGTTCGTCAATATGCACGCCTTCAAGGTCGAGAAAGAGGGCGACCGCATCACCGCCGTCGTTGCCAAGCACATCCGCAACTCCAAAGAGCTGCGTTTCCGCGCCCCCGTCTTTGCCGACTGCACCGGCGACGGCGCCATCGGATACCTTGCCGGCGCCGATTTTAGAATGGGACGCGAAAGCCGCAGCCAGACCGGCGAGTCCCTGGCGCCCGAAAAACCGGACAAAATGACTATGGGCGCCTCAGTCCAATGGTATTCCAGGCAAACCGACGAATCGGCAAGCTTCCCCGATTGCCCCTGGGCACTGCAGTTCAACGAGCAGAGCTGTCACTACCAGACCCGCGGCGATTGGAACTGGGAGACGGGCCTCAACCGCGACCAGATCAGCGAGTTTGAATACATCCGCGACTACGCTCTTCGCGCCGCGTTCGGCAACTGGGCGTACCTCAAGAACAAGAGCAGCAAGACCTCCGACTACGCCGACCGCAAGCTCGATTGGGTCGCCTACGTCGCCGGCAAACGCGAGTCACGCCGACTGCTCGGCGACGTTATTTTGCAGCAGCAGGATATCGAAGGCCGCAAAAAATTCCCCGATGCCTTCGTCACCACCACCTGGACCATCGACCTGCACTATCCCGACCCCAAAAACACCACCCACTTCCCGGGTGCCGAATTCCGCTCAATCGCAAAACACCTCCGCATCAGCCCCTACCCAATCCCCTACCGCTGCTTCTATTCTCGCAACATTGACAACCTCTTTATGGCCGGCCGCGACATCAGCGTCACCCACGTGGCCCTCGGCACCGTCCGCGTGATGCGGACCTGCGGGATGATGGGCGAGATCGTCGGTATGGCCGCGTCGCTGTGCAAAAAGCTCGACACAACTCCCCGCGGCGTCTATAAGAACCACCTGGATGAACTAAAGCAGCTTGCAAAGCAGGGCGTCGGAAAACGCATCACGAAGGACGATCCGGCCTTCAAGCAAGCCGCCGAAAACGGCCGCCTTGCCAATGAAGGTTTCGTCCGCTGTCGCAATTTCGTCGAGGGCTGGCTCGCCCACGCCGACCCAAAGACCGGCCTTATCCCAAGAAACCTCAACCGCAACAAGGACATCTGGAACGCCCAGGATAGCGCCGCCGACAACTATCCCTTTATGGTCCTCACCGCCGCGATAACCGACCGTTCGCTTTTTGACGGCCGAATGCTCGATATGCTCCGCACCGAGACCAAACTCACCTCCCGCATCGGTGCAATGCCCGACACCTATTCCTTCTCAAAGCAGGGCTTCCAATCTGACCAGCCCGACCTCGGCCGCATCATTTTCGGCTCATCGGAATATATCAAGGACGGCCTGCTCCCACTGACAGAATGGCTCGGCTCGAGCCCCTGGTCGGCCCGAATGCTCAGCATCCTTAATGATATATGGAAGCACGCACCAATCGAAACGAAATACGGCAAAATCCCATCCACCAACCAGGAAGTCAACGGAGAAATGCTCCAAACCCTCTCCCGCATCTACTATATGACCGACGATACCAAATACCTCGATTGGGCAATCCGCCTCGGCGATTACTACCTGCTCGGCGAGCATCACCCGACCCACGCATACGCCCCGGCAAAGGGCCAGTGGCTCACGCTCGATGTGGCAAAGCCCCAGCAAATCGCCCGCGCCGATATCGCCTGGATCTACGGTGACCGCAGAGTTTACGTCTTCAATATTGAGGTCTCCGACGACAGGCAGACCTGGAAAAAGGTATTCGACGGCAAATCCAGCGGCAAGTCGGCGGATATGGAGTCATACAAATTCCCCAAAGCCTCCGCCCGATACGCCCGCATCAACGGATTCGGCAACTCCGAGAACGACTGGACCAATATCGCAGAAATCGCTCTCTACGGCCCCCAGCCAGACGCCGATAAGCTCAAGATTAAGAGCGCAACAGCCAGCGGTCACCAGGTTCCCAACAAACCATCCAATGTGATCGACGGCGACCTTGGAACAAGATGGTCCGTCGGCACGGGCGGCAGCCAACCAAAACTGCGGCTCGACGACCACGGCTGTGAAATCGTCTCCGGCCTCTGCGAGCTCTATGCCGCCGTCAACTTCGCAGAGCCGGACAAGAAACGGGCTTACCAAGAACCTATCCATAAAATGCTCGACCGCATCCTCGAAGTCGCTCGAGATGAGCACGGCCTGTTTTACAACTGGGCCGACCCGGCCACCGGCGCCCACGACAACGGACGAACCGACAACTGGGGTTACAACCTCAACGGCTTCTACACCGTCCATCTCATCGACAAAACTCCACACTATCGCCAGGCGGTAGTAAAAGCCCTCAAGAGCCTCAACGTTCACTACAAAGGCTACAAATGGGAGGGAGGTGGCGCCGACGGCTACGCCGACTCTATCGAAGGCGCCATCAACCTTTACAACCGCGAGCCGATCGATTCCGCGGCCGAGTGGATGGACAGAGAAATAAAGGTAATGTGGGCAATACAAAAACCCGACGGCGTCATCGAAGGCTGGCACGGCGACGGTAACTTCGCCAGAACAACCATTATGTACTGCCTCTGGAAAACAAAAGGCCTGACCATCCGACCGTGGCGCCAAGACGTCATCTTCGGCGCCGCCACCGATACCGACTCCCTCAAGATAACCATCCGCGCTGACAAAGCCTGGACAGGTAAAATCCTCTTCGATACCCCGCGTCACAAGACCATCATGAACCTGCCCCTCGACTGGCCCAGAATAAACCAGTTCCCCGAATGGTTCACCGCAAAAGCCGAAAAACGCTACACAGTCCTCGACCTGACCGCCAATACCAAAACAACCCACACAGGCAAACAGCTCACCGAAGGCATCACCATAAACCTCCAACCCAACACCGAAAAACACCTGCTCGTACAATAGCCGCTATGCAGTGCGAAAAACCTCTGGACAAATGCCCTCAAATCTGGTATAATACCGACCAGTTGAGGATTCGTCTCGCTGCTTTGGGAGACCCGAAAATTGGAAAAAGCGAAACTTTGCAAATTTGCCTGACAATGGTGGTTCATCCCGGACCGAGGCGTAGCGCTGCCCCCAAGGATGCCCAGCAGTAACCACTGGAATAACTGCTGAAACCGAGTTTTGACAACTGATTTACGATTCTACCCCATACACTACGATATTCGGAGATCTGCTCCTGGCGAGAGGAAGTTGTTGCTGTTTCGCCATTTTTTAGTTGTTCTGGCCCAACAATTTTGCCGATATTTATGTAAAATATCTTGACATACGCTTGACATATTTTATTTCATAGTGTATAATTATGCGTAGTCTGGATGTATTAGGAGGTTAGATATGGCCACTGATTTCAACAAAAAGCTTGGTACCAGAGTCAGCCAGTTCAGAGAGCACATCGGTCTCTCCCAGCAGGAGCTGGCTGACAGGCTGGGCGTTAGTAGGGTCACGGTTTCTCAGATTGAAAACGGGCAAAGGAAAACCACAGCTCAGGAAACTGCCACGCTTTGTAAGATATTCAACGTCACATCAGATATTCTACTTAACCTCGAACAAGATATTACAGTAACTCTGCGCACAAAGAAGAAGCCAAGTTTGAAGCGAAAACAGCCTATGCGCATAAGTGTTCCCCAAAAGAATGTGTCAAAGTTCAAGGAAGTGTTGCTCTATGTCCTGAAGCAGGTTGGCTCCAAACCTAACGTTGGTGAGGTCGTCCTGTATAAACTTCTGTACTTTATAGACTTTGATTATTATGAGAAATACGAAGAGCAGTTGATTGGTGCCTCTTATATAAAGAACCATCACGGTCCCACCCCAAAAGAGTTCGCGAAAATCGTGGGCCAAATGGAAGGGAAAGATCTGACAAAAGTGCAGACGAAGTATTTCCAGTACCCCCAGAAGAAGTATCTCCCTCTCCGAGAGCCGGACTTGTCTATACTAAGTGCAAGAGAAATGGCTGTGATAGACAGTGTCCTCGATAGACTCTCTGACAAGAATGCCAGTGAAATAAGCGCATACTCACACAACGATGTTCCATGGTTGACGACAGAAGATGGCCATGTGATAGACTACGAGGCTGTTTTCTATCGCACGCCTGTCTATTCGGTGAGGTCTTACGATGAAGAAGATATTCAGTGAGGTGCGGAGACTCCCTGAGTTCGACAGAGACCTCAAGAAGCTGTGCAAGAGGTTCAGGACACTCGACGAAGACCTAAATGTTTTCATTGAGAGGCAGCTACAGCTCTTTCACAAGCTGGGAATCGACAACAGAGGGTGTGTCCGGATGTCCGGGCTCGGCATACAATATCCTGAAATATACAAAGCCCGGAAGTTCGCATGCAAGTCCCTCAAGGGAAAAGGGGCCGCAAGCGGAATAAGGATAACGTATGCCTACTACAGCGAAGAGGGCATCATAGAGTTCATCGAAATCTATTACAAAGGTGACAAGCCGTCAGAAGACAAGAAGAAGATACTCCGCAGATACCGTAGTTGACAGTGAACACAACAAGCGGTACTGGACTGACGTGCGGTCAGCCAACTAATCTTCCATGGCCGTAGCGTTTTGCCCCAGGCCTGCACAGCAAGTATGTTCTTATTGGGCCGTAATCCGGCACCACCAATAAAATACACCTCTCATCTCTTATTAGGAGGGAATTATGACAACAACCATTCCAACCAAACGTCAGACCAATCTCGAAATGGCTTCCCACGTTTACAAGACCCTTCGGCGGACTCGGCCGACGACCAGACAGGACCTCAGGAACTACGTCAAAGTCTTCCTCGGCATCAGTGTCCCGGATAAGCGAATCTGCCCCGAACACAACAGTCCGATGGACTACCTCTGGCATAGCTTCTCCGCCGACTTCCCGGATTTGCGAGCGACGGGTCACGAGCAACGAGCGATGAAAAACGCAGACGCCGTCATCTGGGCCAACCGTGCCGGCGGCAAAACAGAGCTGGCCGCCGTCGCCACGCTGCTCGACTGCATCTTCAAACCCAACTGCCAGGTAAGAATCTTAGGCGGATCGGGCGAGCAGTCCTCCAGAATGTACGAATACCTCACCGGCTTTCTTCACCACGGCTTCGATGAATTCCTAAGCGGCCCCGCTCTAAAAGGCAAGTGCCGATTCACCAACAACTCCACAGTCGAGGTCTTAACACAATCGCCCACCAGTGTCCGCGGCCAGCATATACAGAAGCTCCGCTGCGACGAGGTCGAGCTTTTCGACGAAGACGTCTTCGCAGCCGCAAAGTTCACAACCCAGAGCACCGCAAACCTCCTCGCCGCTATGGAGCTTATCAGCACAATGCACCGACCCTACGGCTTGATGCAGAGAGTTGTTGCCTCTGCACCGCAATTCGGAACGCCGGTCTTCAAGTGGTGCGTGTGGGAGGTGATTGAGAAGTGTATTGGCAGAACGTGTTCCCAGTGTCCCTTATGGCCCGACTGCCAAGGCAGGGCAAAACACGCAAACGGCTACCTCAAAATCGATGACTGCATCACGCAGATGCGCCGCGCCAGCAGGGCAGGCTTCGAGGCCGAGATGCTCTGCAAAAGGCCGTCACTGGAGAACGTCGTCTTTGCCGAGTTCGATCCCGCCGTCCACGTCCAGCCGATCGACTACGACCCGAGCCTGCCCCTCTACCGCACACTCGATTTCGGCTTCGTAAATCCATTCGTCTGCCTCTGGATCCAGGTGGACAACGCCGGCGTCATCCGAGTCATAGATGAATATATCCGCAGCAGGGCGACTATCGATGTCCACGCCGCCGAGATAAAGACCCGAACCCTCTGCGCCGAAGAGCAGGTGGCCGCCACCTTCTGCGACCCTGCCGGCGCCGGCGTTAACGACGTTACAGGCACCAGCATCGTGCGAGAGCTCAGGACGCTTGGGATACTAACGCGATTCAGGCGAAGCCGCATCCTCGAAGGCATTGAGCTTGTCCGCCGGGCAATACGCTCCGGCGACGGCCGAAGCTCGCTCCTAATATCCCCCCAATGCCCGCGACTGATCGAGGCGATGCAGTGCTACCACTACCCCGACCCCGCAACAACCGCCGCTCCACAAGAACTACCACTAAAAGACGGCATCTACGACCACCCAATAGACGCACTACGCTACTTCTTCATAAACCAAAAAAACAACCAAAAAACCACCGCCAGACGCTATTAGCGTGCGGGAATGGAATGGAGTGCAGTCTGCGACGTCTCGTTTCTTTTGACTTGTCGAGCCTGGTTCTGTACACTGTGCGAAGTTGAAAACTCGCATAGCAATCGGTTTAGGCGGGCGAAAAAAATGAATTACGAATTCAGCACGGACAACATATCGCAGCACGTGGTCAAATACGGCATGCACATCCAGCCGATGATCGTCCTCAAGGACGAAAAAACCAAGCTCCAGGACTATTGCAACTGGCTGATCGAGCAGTTCCCCGAGGTCTTTGAGACGCTGCTGTCGGGCCCCAACCAGCTTCGCGTGCAGAAGAATTTTGTCGTCTCCGGCAATAAACGCGTTGATATGCCGACGTTCATATTGACTGGCCGAGGCCCGCTTTTTACTTTCCCCGAGCGCCTTTATATCGACCAGCCGCAGGATGTGGATATCCCCCAGAAAGACAAGATATTTCGCAAGGCCCTCGATGAGCTAAGAACCAGGTTCTCAGACCGAGCCGTCCGCCGTGTGGGTGTGATTCACGAACTTGTCTTCGACACAGGACAGATAGACTCCCTCGAGATAATAGCCAGTAACCTGAAAAACGACGTCTGGAAAGACAAGATTAGCAACTTGAACATCCGCCTTGAGACACCAAAGGAAGGAAAAAATATCAATCTTGAAATAAGGCCGACCCGCGTAATGCGTGCCGGCAAGGGCGACGCAAGTATGCCAGAGCAGAATATGCTCTTCGGCATAATTGTAAACGTCGATATTAACAACCGGCAGATCAAACCCGACCTGACCAAAGCGGAAATAAACGACATCCTCACATTTGCCGGCGACTACGTCCCCGAAGAGCTAATCAGATTCTTGAACAACGAGTACTAAACGATTCTTCAAGGAACCTCTTCCACCACCCGCAGGCGGCAAGCACCTTTTCCCTTCAAACCGGATTCGACCTGTGGCCAGGGCAGCTCCTCACACAGGGAGACTATTAACTGCTTCCGGCGAAGCCGCCGCCCCCGCAACGTCGGCATCAAAGGCTGAATCCCAGACCAAGAGCGGCTGGTGAATCGCAGTTCCGCCCGGATATTTTCGGAATCTAACAGGAAAAATACTCAAAATGCTGAATCCTACTCCGATAATCTTAATAAGGGTGACACCGAGAAGACGGAATACCCAACGATCTGACCGCAAAAAAAGGAACAGGGCTGAGGTGCGGAGGGAGAGGAAAAAGCGAGATATCCCCAGCCCTGCTGAATGCTCTACTTAAATTATATATCAAAAAGCTCGATAGTGCTAACTTTTTCCCGCAGAAAAAAGCTCACTGCTAACAAAAATTGCCACCCGTATGGCACACCTCACGATACTCGCCATCAATAGGTCTGAGTATAGAATATCCGCTGCGTCATATTTTGTCAAGTGAAATATCAAAAAAATCTTCGTTCGGCGAGAAAATTTTTTCATAACCTCGGTATCTTTACGACAGAGACGGTTTCCAAAGCGATGCGCAAGGCCAAAAAAAGCCCCGATCCCTCGAAGAGTCGCAAAATGGCCCCAAAAAAGGTACGTGTTTACCCTGAAACCAGTACTGATACGTGGATCTTGAGGCGAAAATTGGCCATTTTTGGCGGCAATTAACGTCTTTAACGGAAGAATTAGTCATGAAATAGTCGCTATCAATACTAATAGCTGGCTAAACACGTACCAAAAAAGGGGGCTCAGGTCAGCAGGAAAAGACAAGAGTCTAATACCCCAGCCGAGGCAGCAATCCGTAAAGCCGCCGATTGGAGTCCACCCCCTCATTTTCCGTTCAAATCGTTTGATATCGCCGCAAATTACGGTATAATCGAGTAAACTCAGTCATATCGAGGATCGCCGGAATGAAACGATGTATAATGAAGGCCGGTTTGGCGCTGATAGTCGTTATGTTTGCCCCGTCAGCCCGTTTAAGCTCCGCCCGCACAATCGACATCGGTGCTTCAATGCGAGAATTGACCGAGGCCGATTGGATTGGGCAGGACAGCCGATTCACTGCCGCTAAATCCACGAAACTCGACCCAAAGGTAAACGCCCACGGCGTAACCACCGCCCAGGACGCCGCCGGAGCCTGCGACGGAGTCAAGAATGGCCGGTGGGGATTCCACACCGCCAGCGGCGAGCAGGACCCCTGGTGGCAGGTCGATTTGCAGAACGAATACAAGCTCGACCGCATCGTCATCTTCAACCGAACCGACCGGAACACCGCCTCTCGCACTCGGCAAATTCGCGTATTTGTAGCCAGTCAGGACCGGGAATTCAAGCAAATCTATCAGCACAACGGCCTGACCTTCTACGGCGTCAAGGAAAACAAACCGCTCACACTCACCCTAAAGCACAAAAACGTAACCGCCCGCATCGTGCGACTGCAAATCCCCGGCAGATGCTCCTTCGCCCTGGATGAGGTCGAAGTCTATTCAACTGACGACCCGCAGAAAAACATCGCTCTCGGTAAGCCGGCGGACCAAAAAAGCGTCAGCCAGTATTCGTACCCTGGAACGCTGCCCGATACTACTGATTCGGCTCCGCCGCCGAAGGCACTCGGCGGAGGTTTCAAGCTGGCCCACACCCGAGAAGTCGTTGAACGCGGCAGGGCACTTGTAGCCCGGCTTCGGCCCGACGCCGAGCCCGGGCGACTGGATCCGCTGGAGATTGAGCTGGAGAAGCTCGACGCCCGGCTGTCCAAACTCCAAGAAGCCGGCAACGTGCCCCAAGACCCCCGCAGACAGATATATCTCGATGCCCGCCGGCTCACTCGTCGGATCGCCTTTTCCAATCCGCTCCTTAATTTCGACAAAATACTGTTTATCAAGCGTCACGACCCCGGCGGCGTGTTCCACATGTGCGACCAGTACTACGGCTGCAACGCCCGGCCAGGCGGCGGACTCTTCATCCTCTCCGGCCCCTTCGGTCCCAGTCCGAAGTTGATCAATGTGCTGGAAGACTCGGTCGTCGAGCGGGGCCGGCTCACCGGCGACGACCTTTCCACCGGCGCGTTTCTATCGCCCGAGCTGTCGTACGACGGCAAGACCATCCTCTTCGCCTACACACAGGCCAGGGCCTATGAGAAATACCGCGGCAAGGAGGCCTATGAGTGGGCCCCCGATATCAGCTACCACATCTTCAAGGTCAATGCCGACGGCACCGGCCTGGTACAGTTGACCGACGGCCACTGGGACGACTTCGACCCGTGCTTTCTGCCTAACGCCCGAATCGCATTTACATCCGGACGGCGAGGCGGGTATCTGCGCTGTGGCCGGCATTGCCCGACCTACGCGATGCACTCGATGACCTCGGACGGCGCCGACATCATCCGCTTGAGCTACCACGAAACCCACGAATGGCACCCCAGCGTAAACAACGACGGAATGATTGTTTATACCCGCTGGGACTACGTAGATCGCGACACCAACATCGCCCATCATATATGGACCTCTTTTCCCGACGGCCGCGACCCCCGCTCGTTCCACGGCAACTATCCGCAGCGGCGCGAAAGCCGACCCTGGATGGAAATGAGCATTCGTGCGATCCCCGGCTCGCACCGCTACGTCGCCACCACGGGCTCGCACCACGGCAACGCCTTCGGGTCGCTGGTCCTGATCGATCCGCGCATCGAGGACGACCGGGCAATGGCGCAACTGACGCGGCTGACGCCCGATACCCCTTTCCCGGAAGCTGAAGCCAGGCCCATTCGCGAGTACATGAAGTACGGCACGGCCTGGCCGCTGAGCGAGGACGACTACCTGTGCGCCTACGACACCGACGCCAAGAACCGCGGCATCTACTGGATCGACCGCTTCGGCAACCGCGAGCTGATCTATCGCGACCCGTCTATTTCGTCCCTCAGCCCCATCCCCCTGCGTCCGCGCCCTGTGCCGCCCCTGATTCCCGCCGGAACCGTACAGACAGCCAACGCTGTGCACAAGGCCGGCGGCAAGTATCCGCAGGAAACCATAACCGTTATGAACGTGTACAACAGCGATTTCCAGTGGCCCAAAAACGCCAAAGTCGCTGCTCTGCGAATTGTTCAGGTTCTCCCAAAGACGACCCCGCCGCCAAATCAGCCGCGTATCGGCATCGGCAATCAGACCAACGCCAGAGCCGTCCTCGGTACGGTGCCCGTCGAGCCCGACGGAAGTGCACATTTCGAAGCACCAGTTGGCAAATTGATCTATTTCCAGGCCCTCGATGCACGCGGTATGGCAATCCAGTCGATGCGCTCCGGCACATACGTACACCCAGGCGAACAACTAACCTGCCTGGGCTGCCACGAGCCGAAGCATCGGGCGCCAAAGCAATCAACAAGGATCCCACTTGCGATGCAACGCCCACCCTCGAAAATCCGCCCCGATCTGGACGGCTCAAACCCATTCAACTACGTCCGTCTCGTTCAGCCCGTTCTCGATAGAAACTGTGTTACCTGCCACCAGCAGAAAAAGGCACTCGACCTGACCGGCATAATCGAGGGCAAGAACGGGTGGACCCGCTCCTACAATAATCTGGCCGAGAAGTACGGATTCTACTTCCACGTCTCAAACGGCTCAATAAATCAGGGAGTCCACGGCGGCAGCCGAACCATCCCCGGAAAATTCGGCGCAAAAGCCTCACCGCTCCTGCCGTATATGGACCAGCAGCATTACGCCGTCAAGCTCTCGCCGGAAGATCTCCACCGACTGGTCCTCTGGCTCGATTGCAACTCGGAATTCTTCGGCTCCTACGAAAACACCCTCGCACAGGCACGAGGGCAAATAATCCACCCGACACTGGACTAATAGCAAACAC
>JAGMDR010000103.1 GCA_023128595.1 Planctomycetota bacterium
GCCTCCGGTATGGTCATAAAATATCTTTTCATCTGCGGATGTGTAACTGTTACAGGGCCGCCCTCGGCTATTTGTTTCTTGAAGATAGGCACGACCGAGCCGTCCGATCCGAGGACGTTGCCGAACCGCACGGTGACGAAATGCGTTTTGCTCGTTCTATTGAGGTCCTGAATATACATCTCCGCAACTCGCTTGGATGAACCCATTATGCTGGTTGGATTAACGGCCTTATCGGTGCTGATCATTACGAAATTGCTTGCGCCGTGATTATCCGCGGCGTCGGCGACGGCTTTGGTGCCGACTATGTTGTTCTTGACGGCTTCTCCGGGGTTGAGCTCCATGAGGGGCACGTGCTTGTGAGCGGCGGCGTGAATAACGATTTCCGGCTTGTACCGTTTGAAGATTTCCTCAACACGTACTTCGTCGGTGATGTTGCAGACGATGGTTTTCAGGGTGACTGTGGGGAATTTCTTTCTCAGCTCCCGCTCTATGTAGAAGAGCGGATTTTCCGCCTGCTCAACGAGCAGGAGCAGCTTCGGATTGAAGTTACTAAGCTGCCTGCACATTTCGGAGCCGATGGAGCCGCCGGCGCCGGTGACCATAATTGTCTTATCCCTGGCGAATGCTTCAAGCAAATCCAGATCGAGCTTCACTGCTTGCCGTCCGAGCAAGTCGTTAATATCGACATCTCGAATCTGCGAGACGCGAAACCTGCCGGATGCAATGTCCGTAAGCGAGGGCACGGTGCGAAAGCGGATTTTGGTGCCTTCGCATACCTGAATGACGCGCCTGAGCTCCTGGTGAGTCGCCGAAGGCATAGCGATAGCGATTTCTTCGATGTTACGGTCCTTGCAGATGTGAGGCAGTTTCTCGACGGTGCCGAGTACGGCTATTCCATGGATATTGATACCGTGCTTGGTATGGTCGTCGTCGATAAAGCCGACAACCTCGTATTCCGCTACGGGCATACGGTGGATGTCGCGGAGCAGAGCTTCGCCGGTATTGCCGGCACCGACAATTAGAAAACGTTTCAGCCGGCCGGCTTCAACAGTGCGAAACTCCTCATAGTAGAGCCTTATAACCATTCGCAGCCCGGCCAGAATCAAAACAGTGCCGAACAAATCCGCCATAAAGACCCCCTGGTCGATGTTGGCTATTCTCCGCACGGCCTGGTGGATTAGGTCGACTCGAAGCACCACCAGGAACCACAGGCCCACGATAATCAGTGTGCTTACGAGCGAAGCTCGCAGTATGCCGACAAGGTCGGAAATGCCCACGTATCGCCACCAACCGCGAAATTGCTTGAAAAGGGCAAACACGGGCAGTTTGATGATAAGGAAGAACGCCAACAACAGAGGGTATTGCTGTACAGGCCAGCTCTCTATGAGCAGCTTCTGCGTGTTAGGCCTGAATTGCATATTGTGGGCCACAAGGAACGAAAGCAGCAGGGAGGCGGCGAATGCCATCAGATGAGCAATCACAATCAGAGACTTGCGATAACGCAGCAACACGGCGGGGGGGTGCGCAAGTTCGGAAGGACTTGGTATTTCGTTTTCCTGTTGCGTGTTTGTGTCTAACTCAGGCATAGCTCACGATATTCGCTCAGGAGGGCCATGTTGGGTTTGTGCGATCAAGACGATGAATCTGATTCAGTTTCAGACGGCGAGTTCGGCGTCGGCTCATCGGGCTCAATTCCTGGCGCGGTTGTCTCTATTTTGGCATCGTCCAAATCCAAGTAAACGTCCTCCAGCGCTGTGTTGTCGACTCTGTTTCGCATCAGTGAATAGATTATGGTATTGGCGGAGAAATAGAAAGTTATTATTATAGAGACCACTAATCCGACAACGACCCACAAGAATAAGTACACGAGAAAGGCTGCCACGGATTCGGTCGAGTTAGCTGCCGGCGAACCATTGGAGCCAAGAAGGTTCATAAACCTCGGCTCAGGCCATATAGCCGTCAGTTTGTTGACTCCATTGCTCGTCTCTTTCCATACGCCGCACCTCAAGATCAGGTGTGTTACCAGAAGCAGCAGGAAGGCGAAAAGTCGGACAAACAAGTAACAAATTGCACCGTAAACGGCCGATATTGCGCTGTAAAAACCCATTCTCCAGGGCCTGTTGAAAACATAACTGAAGGAGCGGCTTATGACATCGAGGGCGTCTGAGCCGTCGTATGCGACGGCGGGGAACATGAGATTAAATCCCGCAATCGCTCCTATCACAACGATTGCTATCAGAGCTCCCGCCGTCAAAGCCGGCAGCGTGAAGAGGCTGATTATCAACTCTCCGGCCCGCGGAATGTTGCCCAACAGCCCCAGAGCAAATATGAATGCACCTATGCACACAATCATGATAACCGGGACCAGAGGTGCGAAGAAAAAGCTCGTAAACCTTCTTAGGCTGAATCGCAGGGCTTCGATCGGGCCGGGCTTCTCACCGCGGGCAAATTGCAGTGCCGCAATTCGGCAGATGGCGCCGCCGGCGACCGAAAGAACGCCAAGCTGTATTGTCGCAAAGATCAGACAATAAACATAGTGGTACCTTGCCGCCCAGACTAGCGCCCTAAAACAATCGGCGATATTCTCCGCAACGCTGGCGAAGTTCAACTCGAATAGTTTTTTCAGAGCGGCATGGAATTTCTCCGACCCAAAATGCCGGAGTGTCGAGAATACACCTCTACACTCACCTTTGTCCTTGAACTTCTCGATGTGCGATTCCACTTCCGCATAGGGGGCGGCGCGGTTGTCCATATATACCTTCAACTCCGTCGTTTCGCCCCGTGTGCCGGGTTCGACAACAACTGTCTCGCCAATCCGATCCATCGCGTACCCGGCCAGGCATATAATGGCCACGCCTAAAAGAGCGATCCCCAATTTGCCTGGCTGAATGGCCATTCGGAAGGCCTGGAATATTCTTGGAAACATGAGGTTATCGAACCACTGGAGGGGTAGTCTTTCACTGACCATTTTGCCTCCTTTTCAAAGAGGTTGCAGTTGAAACCCTTGTAGAACAGTATCCTAAATACTTATAGCTACTTATCGGTCGGTTTCAAGGGATTTTATGAGATTTTGTTCCTGAATGCGGGTACTCACTGTGTGTCGGAAGGGCCGCCGGGAGGGAGCTGGGAAGCTTGGTCGGGCCGGCGGGACTGCAGGTCGGAGATTATCTTGTATTCGGCGTCGAGCCAGGCACCCAGATCCAGCAACTTACAGCGCCTGGAACAGAAAGGGAAGAACCCGGCGGCTTTGGATTGTTTTCGAGATGACAGCTTAACCGGTTTGTCGCAGGCCGGACATCTGTGCTTCATGGCAAGATTCAGTTTAGATGACTATTGCTCCTGCTCAGTTACGAGGCCCTGCTCCATCATTCGGGCATATTCGACGCAGTATCTGGCCCAGGGCTTGGCTTCAAGGCGAGCTTTCGGTATCTTCTCGCCGGTGCCTTCGCAAATTCCATAAGTTTCCTGCTCGATGCGTCCCAGCGCATCATCAATTTCTCTGAGGAGCTTTATTTCGCCGTCCATCAATTCCAAGGCGAATTCCTGCTCGTAATTGTCGGTTCCAATATCGGCCATGTGGATCGGCATACTTGACAGGTCGCCGCTTGCATCCAGGCGGGATTTTTTGAGGGTTTCGTCTTCGATTTCGTTTACATTTACCAGGATCTCCCTGCGCTTATCGAGGAGCATTTGCTTGAAATGGTCAATATCGGCACTTGTGAGGTGTTTTTTCTTCGTCCGGATTGGCTTTGCCTTCTTGGAGGCCTTTTTGCGTTTTTGGGCCACTTGTTTATCTACCTTTCTTAGCACCGAGCCTTTCGTTGCGTATCCGTAAAGACCCTGCTTATAACATCCCAAAGCGGGCTGTGTACAGCATTTGTTTGGTCGAAACGCTGCAATTCAAGCCCAGCAACTATAGTCGCCACGGCGAAATTGTCAAGGCAAATTGGCTGATTGGGCGTAACTATTTAGTGTATAAGCAGTTATGGTGATGAATATATAGGCTAATGCTGTGGGGCGCCATCCGGTGTGTTGCTGATTTGTCCTTTATCTTTTGCGAATTTGCCCAGAGGAATGAAGAATTTTTCCTGCCCAATGTTGCCCGCAAAGACCGCCACGCCGAAGACCTTTTCGATTTGCTCAGGGGACAAAACGTCCCTGGGCCGGCCGTACTGGTAATTGCAGTCGGCCCCGAGAAGCAGCGTTTGATCGCAGTACTGGGCCGCCAGGTTGATATCGTGCGTAACGGCCACAATTGTCTTGCCTTTCTGGAGTTGGGTGGCCTTGAGCAAATCGTACACGGCGACCTGGTGTTTCAAATCAAGGAAGTTTGTCGGCTCATCCAAAAGCAAAATAGCCGTGTCTTGTGCAAGGGCTCTTGCGATGAAAACGCGCTGTCGCTCACCTCCGCTGAGAGTCCCAAGTGGTCGGGAGGCGAACTGGGCGGTGTCGGTCAGCTCGAGCGCCTCGTTGACAATTTCCCTGTCGGCTTTACTTTCAAAGCCCGCCGCGCCAAAGTGCCGTGTTCTTGCCATCATAACCATCTCGATTACCGAAAAGCCGAATATCGGCACAAATTCCTGGCGCACAACGGCTACCTTCTCGGCCAGGGCCTTCGTGCCGTATGATTCCACCGGTGCTGCATCGATCGTTATTGTACCGGCTTTCGGGGCCAGGGCCGCACAGAGGAGATTGAGCAGTGTGGTTTTGCCGGCTCCGTTTGGGCCGGCTATCGCCAGAAACGTCCCCGGCCCGACGGCAAAGCCGATACCTTTCAACACCGTACTTTGCGGTGTGTAGCCGAAAGTCAGATTATCTACCTCAATAATGCCGCTCATTTCAACCAACCGACTTTTCTGCTGTATTTTACGAGGAGCAGCAGAAAGAAAGGCCCGCCCACAATCGCCGT
>JAGMDR010000104.1 GCA_023128595.1 Planctomycetota bacterium
AAGGGAGCCGAAGGTGTCGTTTCTACAAGGAGAGCAGGCAATTCCAAAGAATGGACAGGACTTCGGCTGTGACCAGGTTCATTGACCCGATCGAGGATTAGGCCACTCTCTTGTACACATGGTGCAACCCACCGACTTGTGGGATTGATATGACCTTGCCTTTTGAGGGTGGTTCAATGTCTCGATGAACCGGCGAGTTTCGGTCAAGCGACAGGTGGGTTCGGGATTTGTTGTTGTACTCGAAGTACGAAGACGGTGGAGTCAGCCATTTCGTAACCAAGCAGTCTCAATTCCGATTGAATTCTGGGTGCTCCCCAAGTTGGATTCTCTCGAAACATTTGCCTGATCAGGTCGCGTATCTCCTTTTTGACCTTAGCGCGCCCGACCCTCTTGCTACGTGATTTCCATCGCCGGTAGAGCCTGAATCCCTCGCGGTTCCATTTGACTACGGTTTCCGGTTTAACAATGATCAGAGCGGACTTCCAGGCAGGCCAGATGCGCGAGAGCCAGGCCCAAAAGAATCTGTCTCTATTCTGCAGCTTCGGCCGTTTAGCAGTTCGCTGCTGAACAGCCAGTTGATGCCGGAGAGCCAGATTCTCCAGGATCAAGCTGCGCCGGTTGACAAACAAGCCGCGAAATATGAAGAATAGTGCTTTCAAGATGCTCATGTTGGCAAACTTTTCCTGATTATGCTATCTTCTGCGGTAGTCTTTCAAGAGTTAGCGATTGTACGTAAACCCTTGTGAATAAACAAGGACGGAATTTTCGGGAGGGACAGGGCCTGGGAGCGGATTCCTGGCGGTGACCATCGGGGTCAATAGGCTCGCTTTTTTCCTTGTATTTCATTGTCCTAATGTGTAAACTCAACGTTTCCGGCTTCATAGCAGACAACTAAAACCATAACAAAGGGGAAAACAATGATCAATACCAAAATCGTTCAACGACGCCAGTTCCTGAAATCCACCGCGGCCGCCGGAATCGGATTGCTCATTTTACCCAGCGGCACACTCTCCGGCGCAAACGCGCCCAGCAACAAGCTAAATGTAGCCATGATCGGCACATGGGGCCGGGCCGACGCCCACTTCGGCGCGATCTCGAGCGAGAACGTCGTGGCCCTGTGCGACGTGGACGAGAACCACATCGCCCACGCCGCCAAGAGGTTCCCCAAGGCCAAGACGTACGTCGATTGGCGCAAGTGCCTCGAACAGAAGGACATCGATGCGGTGATCTGCTGCACGACGGACCATACGCACGCTTTCATCGCCAACTGGGCGTTGAACCGCGGCATGCACGTCTTTTGTGAAAAGCCGCTGGGCAACACCGTGGAAGAAGCACGCGTAGTCCGCGCGAACTACCTCAAGAACAAGAACAAGTTGGCAACGCAGGTCGGCACGCAGCGTCACGCCAAGCCGAACTTCGAGCGAGTGCGCGAACTGGTCAAAGACGGGGCTATTGGCGAGCTGACCGATGCTTATGCCTGGGGCGATCGGCAGATTCGCAGACCGGGATACCTGCCCGCCAAAGGCCAGCCGCCCAAAACCTTGCACTACGACCTGTGGATTGGGCCATCGCCCTTCCATCCTTACAATCCGGGGTACTTTTCCGGGGGACCCGGCATGAACTGCCTCTCGTGGAATATGTACTGGGATTTCGGCACCGGCCAGGTCGGCGACATGGGCAGTCATACAATCGACCTTGTGTGGAACGCGATTGACGCGGACCTTCCGACGACGGCCGAAGGCGAAGGCCAGGAATTCAATCCTGAAGTTACGCCCGTCGAATTGCACACCTCTTTCGATATCCCGGCCAACGATTGGCGCGGGCCTATCCGCGTCCACTGGTACCAGGGCGGCATGATGCCGGGATCGCCGAAGGGTTATGTCGATCTGAAGAGGATCGGGCACGGTGCGATGTTCAAGGGCA
>JAGMDR010000105.1 GCA_023128595.1 Planctomycetota bacterium
TTACAGCGTAAGTAGCGTTGTAGTACTAAGACACCTGGCTGCGAGTGGGAGTTTTCTATTAAACCGTTTGCTGTACCCACGAGGCCGCCAACGCTGGCGTTTGCCTGGACAAGACCTGAAGAAGCACAATTGCTTACAGACTTGCAATGACCGGCAAGGCCCCCAACATAATCTGTGCCGTAAACCGTTATCAGCAGTGAATTGCAATCGCTCATCAAGCTATTGATCTTACCAACAAGACCACCCGTATAATTACGTGCGGTTACATACGCTCCGGAGGCGTTGGTGATTATATAAGGGTCTCCTCCTGTTCCCGAACCGGCCCCACTAAAAGCACTAACAGGTTCAACTAAACCCAGCATCAAGGCCACGCTTGCTAAACTTACAATTATCTTTTTCATGATGTTTTCCCTTCAAAATTTTCCGCAGAGTAATTTCTGTTTTGCCATCCCAAAACGGACCGATAATCTCGCCTTTTGCACGTTCGAATTCTATCACTTATCGGAGGTTAGGTCAAGGATTTTCTGAAAAAATCCTCGTGTCCTATGGTAATTGAACAGATTTATGTGATTGTATCCACATCTGGAATGAGGGATAAGTGCTTGTCGCATAAACAGTTAACAATCCAGCGGTAAGACAATGGAAGCTCCTTCGGTAGGAAATACCGAAATTGGAGTGGATTTTTTTGGGTCAAGGGGATGAAATTGGGGCGGAGTATTGCAGCCTTCGTGGGATGTGGATGTAATCGGTGTGATTGGTTAGGCCTGAGGGGGATTGAGAGAAAACCCCGCAATAGTGACAATTTCCAAGAGGAATGCCGCCCAGGCGAGGCCTGGGGGCTAAATATGCGCGGCTACTCCTACAGATGATGCGAGGTAAAATCCCAAGAAAATCATTGCACACCGCGCGGGCGGATTAACTGTTGCGGGTTTTGCAATTGCTCTATGATAAAGCTCAGGAACCGGGCGGCATAGAGCCCGTTTATGACCCTGTGGTCAACCGCCAGCGAGAGGTCCGCAATCTTGCGCACCACCATTTTGCCGGCGTCAGGAACAATCGTCCTGACGACGTTGCCGGCACTTAGGATGGTGCTGGCCGGAGGCGGCACTATTCCAATGAACGAATCAATACCATACGCGCCAAGATTGCTCAACGCTATTGTTTCGCCCTCCATATCCTCTAAGGTCAGCTTGTTGTGCCGGGCCTTGTCGGTAAGCTCCATGTCCAGACGGGCAATTTCAGCCAAGCTCTTTTTATCGGCATCCTTTATCACCGGAACGACGAGTCCCCGGGGACCACTGACTGCAAAGCCCACATTAATCGCATCTGCGAGCACTATCTTATCACAGTCGAGCCTGCCGGTCATAATAGGGAACTTGCTCGCTGCCAGCGCCAGGGCACGAATAAAAAAAGCGTTGCTCGTGATCTTGACACCGAGCGATTTGCCGAGCTTTCGACGAAGGGCCATCAATTCGGTCATATCGGCCTTCGCGGCGATATAGAAGCAAGGCTTATTCCTCTTGGAATTTAACATCCTCTCGCCGATAAGCCTCTGGATTCTGGTCAGCCGAACAGATTTCTTTGCAGGATTTTCCAAGAACGCCCCTATTATCTGCTGCTCAGTAAAAAACGCTCACACGCGGCCTACTGCCAGGCCAATATAATAGCGTCCCTCCCGCTGTTTGCAAGCGCCAAGACACATCACAGCATACACGGACGGATAGAGCATAGCCGGAGCTGCGAGCGACAATTTTCGCCTTTGCATTGGGTAAGGTCGGGAATTATAATGACGAGTCGAAGATTGATGGTTTTAGGAATGTTGGATATGGCGCTTGTTAATTGTTCGGAATGCGGCAAAGAGATATCAGACAGGGCCCTGATGTGCCCGAATTGCGGTTTTACCAAGGCCGACAGGTTGTTCGCTTATGAGTACCGGTCGAAGAGAGAGCTCTTCGGGCTTCCGCTGGTGCACATAGTCTATGGCCTCGGCCTCAACCCGGTGACCGGCAGGCTCCGCGTTGCCAAGGGTATCATCGCAATCGGCAATATCGCAATCGGCGGCCTGGCCGTCGGCGGCCTTTCGTTCGGTGTCGTCAGCGTGGGCGGTCTGGCACTCGGTCTGGCGTCGCTGGGAGGACTTGCTATCGGGCTGCTGCTGGCAGTCGGCGGTATGGCGGTCGGTCTTATCGCTATCGGTGGCGGGGCCTACGGTTACTACGCCCTCGGCGGCGGAGCGTGGGGGACTCACGCACTCGGTGGCAATATCCAGGACCCCGAGGCCGTGGAATTCTTCAAGCGCTACCTCGGCTCCTGGGTCGAGCAATTGGACCGGATGCCGAAGCGTTAGTGCTTCGTGACTTGTGATTTGAAGGATTGTCGTTATAAAGGGGTAATGTGGCTATGGACAGAAATCTGAACCGTCGTGATTTTATGGGGTTGCTCGCCGGCGGTGTCGCGGCGATGATGTTGGGCGACTCCGAAGGCCGATGCGATACAGTCAAGAAACCGAACTTTGTGCTCATTTTCGCCGACGATCTCGGTTACGGAGACGTCAGCGGGTTCGGGCTGAAGAAATCGCCGTTCGAGACGCCCAACCTCGAGCGCATGGCGGCCGAGGGCGCAAAGCTCACCAATTTCTACGTGCCGACGCCCTATTGCGCCCCGTCGCGGGGGACGATTCTGACCGGGCGATACCCCTTCCGACACGGTGTGGTCTTCAACCCTGCGCCTGATGGGGGCATCAACGAGGTTGGCCTGCCGCACTCGGAGATTACCATCGCCGAGGCGCTCAAGACGGCAGGCTACGCGAGCATCTGTATCGGCAAGTGGCACCTGGGTCATACGTTCAAGTATCTGCCGCGCCGGCAGGGCTTCGATGAGTATTTCGGTATTCTCTACTCGAACGATATGCGGCCGGTGCAGCTTGTGGAGAATGACAAGGTTGTCGAATATCCGGTCGTGCAGGCCACGCTCACCAAGCGCTATACGCAGCGGGCGCTGGACTTCATCGAGCGCAATTCCAGGCGCAATCGTCCCTTCTTCCTCTACCTTGCACACGCGATGCCGCACAAGCCGCTGGCCGCCTCCGAGGACTTCTACACGCCGGATACGCCGGACGACCTGTACGCCGATGTCATCCGTGAGTTAGACTGGTCGGTTGGGCAGGTGCTCGATAAGATCAAGCAGCTCGGCCTCGACGACAATACGCTGGTGATATTCACCTCCGACAACGGTCCGTGGTACGGCGGCAGCACCGGCGGGCTTCGCGGTATGAAGGCCAAGACGTGGGACGGCGGTCTGCGCGTGCCGATGATTGCGCGTTGGCCGGGGAGGATTCCCGCCGGCCTGGTAAACGATTCGCCGGCCGCTACTATTGACGTCTTGCCCACGCTCCTAAAAGCCGCGGGTCTGGCAATACCAAAAGATCGCATCATAGACGGCAAAGATATCACGCCGCTTCTAACCTCGACCGGCGCCAAGAGCCCGCACGAAGCGATCTTCGGTATGACCGGTGTCCACCTCGCGATGGTTCGAAGCGGCAAATGGAAGCTGCACGTCCGCTCGCCCGGCGGCATACCGAATCGCGGCGACGACTGGGTGGACCCTCGCGGGCCGGACGGGGTGACAATTCTGGCCCCTCATGAGCAGGCTCGACCAAGCGCCTATCCGGGCGTTATAGGCGGCGACAAGCCGAAGAATATGATGCTCTTCGACCTCGAAGCCGACCCCGCCGAGCAGCGCGACCTCAGCAAGAAGCACCCCGACGTCGTCGAGCAGCTCAAAGCTCTTTACGACAAGACCCTTGCTCAGGTGCCCGATTTCAAGCCGCCGAAGCGCTTCAAGAAGCTGCGACGCCTAAAAGGCGGCAGCCTGGACTACGGAGAATAACCGCAGCCGGCGCCGGAAATGAAATAGTCAATACCGGAGGAACAACTTATGAGACGCCGTGACTTCTTGAAAAGCATAGGCTTTGGTGCGGCTGCACTGACGACTTCCAGCCAAGAAATCGTCCCGGCGGCAGCCGGGGACCACCCGCAGAAACGCCCGAACATCCTCTGGATCTGCGCCGAGGATATGTCAGCTAATATGAGCTGCTACGGCGAGACAACGATTCAAACGCCGAATATCGACCGACTGGCCGCCGAAGGCTCCCTGTTCAAACACGCCTTCATCACCGCCCCCGTGTGCTCACCGAGCCGTTCGGCTATGGTCACAGGCATGTATCAGACCACCATCGGAGCACATCTTCATCGCTCCTCCCGGCATGCCGTCAAAATACGCCTACCCGAGCACATAAAGCTCATTAGCGAATACTTTCAGCAGGCCGGGTACTACACCTCGAACGGGTCAATGCTGAACAAAAGCTCGCCCGGCAAGACAAAACCGGGCAAAACCGACTACAATTTCGTCTGGGACCAGAAGGTTTACGACGGCCCGGAGTGGAGCGGCCGAAAGCCGGGCCAGCCTTTCTTCGCGCAGATTCAGCTAAGGGGCGGCAAGAACCGCGGCGCCAACGTGCCCGACCCTGTCGCCCCGGCAAACGTGAAGCTGCCGCCTTACTACCCCGACCACCCCGTTCTGCGAGAGGATTGGGCAAGATACCTTAATTCGGTAGTGCAGACCGACATTGAGCTGGGAGAAATCCTCAAACGGCTCCAAGACGAGGGCATCGCCGAGAGCACCGTAGTATTCTTCTGGACCGACCACGGCATCAGCCACATAAGAGGCAAGCAGTACCTCTACGAGGAAGGCATCCATATCCCGTTGATTGTGCGGGGTCCCGGCATCAAGGGCGGGACCGTTCGCGAGGACCTCGTCGAGCACATAGACATTGCCGCCACTTCGCTGTCGCTGGCCGGTGTCCCGATACCCTCGCACATCCAGGGTCGTGCGCTTTTCGCCCGCGACTACAAGGCCAAAGCGTACATCTTCTCCGCGCGTGACCGGTGCGATGAAACTGTCGAGCGGATGCGATGCGTCAGGACAAGCCGGTACAAATACATTCGCAACTTCTATCCCCACAGGCCGCACACCCAGCCCAATCGCTATAAAGACGGGAAGCAGATTATGGTTACGATGCGAGGGCTCTTCGCCGCCGGCAAGCTCAATTCTCATCAGGCCCGTCCCTTCCTGGCGAGCCGACCGGTCGAGGAGCTCTACAACCTCCAATCCGATCCGCACGAGCTGCATAATCTGGGAGATCAGCCAGAACATCAGCGGACACTAAAAAAACTGCGCGCCCGGCTGACTGAGTGGATGGACCGCACCGGTGACCTGGGCCAAATCCCTGAGCCGATCCTCGCCGAACTCCTCAGACAATACGACAGCCCGTACGCCATACTGCAGGACAAAGCGAACCAGAAACTTGCGCGGCGCATTAACGAAGTCCGGCAGCTTGCCGAGCAGGGCGCCGAGGCAACCCAACCGCTCATCAAAGCAATGAAAGACAAAAAGGCGCCGGTCCGTTACGTCGCTGCAATGGGGCTGGGTAATATGGGGGCGCAGGCAAGACCCGCAGCAGAAGCATTGAGTGTTGCTCTGAAGGACAAGGCCGATTACGTTCGCGTTGCGGCCGCTCGTGCGCTTTGCCTGATGGATAATATGACGGATGCGGCCTTGGCGGTCCTCGAACGTGAGCTGACGCACAGCGACAACGAGGTTGTGCGGCATTATGCCGCTCTGGCGCTGGAAGAGGCCGGCGAAAAGGCCCGCCCGGCTATCGAGGCCCTCAAAAAGGTCAGAAATGAAAACTACGAATATGTCAAACGAGTGGCCACCCGCATCGTCAATACGCTCGAGCGCGGGCAGTGATTTGGAGTCTCCAATGACAGCTAAGATGAATCGACGCGATTTTGGCAAGGCGCTGGCCTTAGGGGCGGCGTCGTTGACCGTTCCCGGATGCGTAAGTGCCTCCGGGCCAATTGGGCGCTTGAAGCGGCGCAAACCGAACCTTCTCTTTATCTGGACCGATGAGCAGCGGGCCGACACAATGGCAGCATACGGCAATACGAGAATCCACACGCCTAACCTCAACAAACTCGCCGGCGAAAGCGCGGTATTCGAGAGGGCCTACGTTACCCAGCCGGTCTGCACGCCTAACCGCTCGGCGGTTATGACCGGGCTTTGGCCGCATACGAGCGGCTGCATAAAGAATAATATTCCGCTGCCGTCGGAGATTCGGTGTCTGCCGGAGCTGCTCGACGACCCTGACTATCGCACGGTTTATATGGGCAAATGGCACTTAGGCGACGAGATATTTGCTCAGCACGGCTTCGAGGAATGGGTCTCAATGGAGGATGGATACAGCAGATACTATCGCGACGGACGCGACCGCAGCAAAAGAAGCGACTATCATCATTTTCTCATTGGGCACGGCTACCGGCCGGACAGCGGCAGCAAGTTCAGCCGGGGCTTTGCCGCACGACGGCCCATCGAGCACTGCAAACCCAAATTTCTGGAGATCAAGGCCTGCGAGTTCCTGCGGCGCAATCGCAGCGAGCCATTTATACTGTACATTAACTTCCTCGAGCCGCACATGCCCTTTTTTGGTCCTCTGGATAACGAGCACGACCCCGATGAGGTGGACCTGCCTGCCAACTTCAGCGACCCTCTCGAAGAGAACGAGCCGCTTCGCTACCGGGTAAAGCGCGAGGCCTGCCGCGAGAAATACGGCAAAGACGAAAAGAGCATAAGGGAGCTGATTGCAAAGTACTGGGGCTTAGTCACGCAGGTCGATCGCAGTGTCGGCGCGATTCTCAAGACGCTGGCGGACCTCGACCTGGCCGAGGATACAATTGTCGTTTATACGAGCGATCACGGCGACATGATGGGCGCGCATAACTTAGTGGAGAAAAGCGTTATGTACGAAGAAGCGGCCAAAGTTCCCTGGCTGATGCGGATCCCGCAGATGAAAGGATGGGGCCGCCTGATTAGGAATCCTGTCAGTCAGATCGATACCGTGCCGACCCTGCTGGAACTAATGGGCGCTAAGCGCACTTATGACCTGCCCGGCAGGAGTCTCGTTCCGCTGATCACGGAGGGCAAGGTCTTCCGGGACCACGTGTTCATCGAATGGAATCCCAATAGCGGCGCTATTAAGGTGAAAAGGGGCGGCACGAAATTGGCCTCGAAAGAAGAACTAAAGCGCGTTGAAAATGAGCACAGCCGGGGTGTCATTTCGCCGGACGGCTGGAAGCTGTGTCTTAGCGATGTGGATAAATCTCAGTTATTTAATCTGAACGAAGATCCGGGTGAAACCGTCAATCTTTTCGACTCGGGCCGGCACAAGGACATCATCAGCCGGCTGACAAAAAAGATTCGCCAATGGCAGGAGTCTGTACAGGACAAGGTCGAGGTATAGTGGTCTGTAACGGTTGATTGGGCGGGTTGTCAGATGGGACTTGTCAAACACAAGAGGAAAGCAAAATGAGCACACCTGTCGGTGCACGACGTATCCCGAAAAAACCATTTCCGGCCCGGTGGGGACGTTTGCCCGGCGGAACGATTATCAATGTCGTCACTGCTGTGATTTTCTTCGGGCTTTTTGGCCTGGCTGCCTGGTGGATCATCAAGGGCTTGGGGGAGGCCGGTGAGCAATACACCGGCGCCATGATAGATGCGAAAGACTCTGCGATGACCCTGCGGTGCCAGACGAATCTGCGGACTATCTATCAGAACCTGCAGATGTATGCGATCAGCAAGGAAAGTTTTCCACGCTCGTTGCAGGCATTGCTCGAATGGAGCGGGAGTTCGAAAATGTTTCAATGTCCGGATCCGGACGGAGGGGAGTACCTCTATATCGCCGGCCAGAGCGCCGATATGTCCGGCGAAAACGTTTTGGTGTTCGAGCCCAACGCCGTTCACGACGGGCAGTGCAACGTCTTGCGGCTAAGCGGTACGGTTGAACTGCTTACGCCTGCGCAGCTCCGCGAGGCTTTGGCGCAAACGCGGGCCAGAGTGCTGTCGCAGCGCAGATAATATGTGAAGTCTCTGCGTCGGCAAATCCCGGCGGCTTTGATGTTCATCCGAAGAACACGGCCATCAGTACTCCTGCGCCGGCCACAAAAAGGACCGGGCCCAGCAGCCTGACAATGATTCCGGCCAGCGGGGTCTCGAAGTAGCTGGCCGAAAGCGCCATGCACAGGTGTACCGGCGTCAATAGAAGCCCGCATACCACGCCCGAAAAGGCAAGAGTTTCGAGCCCGATCCTGGCCTCGGCACCCGTACCGATGAACGGGATCAAAAACGGAAAAGTAATCGCCACCGTCCCCAAAGTCAGGCCCGTCAGGGATGCGACCAGCATGGGCAAGAAGAAGATGAGCAGATACGGCGGGACGTTCGCATCGGACAGGAATTTCAGCACAGAAGGAATGGCGCGGCCGGCCTCGAGGTTGAGCTTGAAGAGCAACGCGCCGAAAATCAGAACAACAATATCTATGTTGAAGGCCGACTTGAAAATCGCACTCCAGCGGCCCAGCGGCACCTTGTGGAGAACGAGGAAGATCAATATTGCGGCGCCCAGACCGGCGGCAGGAGGAAGATTGAAACCGGCATACAGTGCCGCCACCAGCGCGATAGGCCAAAAGACGTGAGCGAAGTTGCGCGCATCGTCCAGGAATCTGCCTTTGGGCTGCGCATCAGGGTTTCTTGGCGGAATGCTCCAGAGCAGCAGAAAAACTATACCGCCAAGTGTGCCTAAGAGCATGATAGCGACGTTGTGCGAAATGAGGGAAAAGGCTGATACCCCCAACATAACCTGGATCAACGGCACAGCCGGGAAAAGAGGCCAGATTGTCTCCCACTGATGCCGGAAGAAAAAATTAATGGCTGCCGAGTGAGACCGATCCATGCCGATATGGTCGCCCAAATCGCGGACCATAGGCGCCGAAAACATAATTCCACCGGGTGTAGGCAGCATACCCATCGTCATCGGAATCGCCGCCAGGGCCAATCGCCGGCTCTTGAACAAGCCCTGAAGTGCCGAGGCCAGACGCTGTGAGACCCCCGTTTCTTTCATCGCCGACCCAAGTACGTTGACCAGGATTACCAGCGCCGTCAGCGTAACGAAAAGGTATCCCGTTGTCCGGCTCAACGACTTGCCGTTCCACTCGGCAACTATCATCTGCCAAAGCTCGCTCGGGCTCACCCCCAACAGCACCGCCACCGCTACCGATGCCAGGAGCATGGAGCGTCCGAGCTTGACCTTCAGTCGCAGCAGAACGACCAGAAGGGCCAGTGCCAGAGCCATTGCAATCAGTGCATACATATCAGGCAACCCGATATCTTGACAATCTCGTTGAAAATCCTTCCACTAAATGGTGGGCAGGGGACCTTTCAGGAGGATTCGCAAAGCGGACCCCTTTCGCGGCCAGCCGGTCCAGATTGGGCGTCCGGACCGTTTCAACGCCGTAGCAGCCGATATGCCGACCGATGTCGTGGCAGGTGATCATTAGGATATTAGGCTTGCCGGATTTGCCGGGCTTGTCTCCGGCACGAACTTTCCGGTCCTGCAATACTCGTGACGCCTCCAACCCCGCAACAGCCGCTCCCGATAGCTTTATGAAGTCCCGTCTTTTCATTTTAACTCCTGATAATTTGCGTTCTGTTTTCAAATAAGCGGTTTTGCAAAACTCCTTTTCAAACGTCATTCTAAGCCTTTTGGCCCCAATATGAAAGCTGCCGTGGCGGGATAAGTTGACTTTTTACGGTGAATATGATATACTAAGCGAAAAAGGAGGTTACGGGTGTATCGGAGATAATAGCCGTATGACCGCTAAGACGATAATTCTGTTGTCTGTTCTGGCAGGCGCTTTGGGCTTTGCGCCGGTCGTCTATGCAGAGGTGTTCGAGGTAACGGCGACCGTGGAAACGGATCCGGTGCCTCACGCCGGCGATCGTGCCGACGATGCGACCATCTGGGTCCATCCGACCGATCCGAACCTGAGCGTTATCATCGGAACGGATAAAGATGACTCCGATGGCGGGCTGGCCGTCTATGATCTTACCGGCAGGCAGATGTCCTTTACCACCGGCGGTAAGATGAACAATATCGATGTGCGGTATAATTTCCCACTTGGAGCCAGGCAGGTTGACATCATTGCTGTCGGCAACCGCACCAATAACAGCATCGCCGTCTATACGATCGATCCGAACACCAGAGAGCTAACTGATATTGCGGCCCGGACCATTTTCATCGGCATTGAGGAGGCCTATGGTTTCTGTTTGTATCAAAGCTGGCAGACAAATAAATACTATGCCTTCGTCAATGATAAGAACGGCGAAGTGGAGCAGTGGGAGCTGTTCGGTAACCGAAGCTCAAAGGTGGATGCCTTCCGGGTTAGATCATTCGATGCGGGAGGCCAGACCGAGGGGATGGTTGCAGATGATCAATTAGGATACGTGTACATCGGTGAAGAGGATGTTGGAATATGGAAGTATGGGGCCGAGCCGGATGACCCGACGGACGATGCCAACCGCGTCCTGGTGGACACCACTGATAGCAGCGGACATTTGGCGGCCGACGTCGAAGGGCTGACGATCTATTATGCCAACGGCCTCGAGGGGTACCTTATTGCTTCAAGTCAAGGCGAGGGTAGTCCGGGGCATCCCCTGGTCGATACCTTTGCGGTGTATCGGCGCGCCGGAGACAACGAATATGTGATGAATTTCAAGATCGCCGGCAACGACACTCTTGGTATCGACAGGGTGAGTAATACCGACGGAATTGCGGCAGCCAGCGCGGCTGTGGGATCGGCTTTCCCGCAGGGAATCTTTGTCGCGCAGGACGGCTCCAACACCGGCGGGAATCAGAATTTCAAGGTTGTGCGCTGGGAGCATATCGCCACGGCAATTAGCCCAAATCTTAAGATCGATACCGGACGGGACCCCCGGTCGATATGCGGCAAGAAGGGATATCTGCCCGGCGATTTGAACAAGGATTGCCTGGTTGATTCCGAGGACCTGCAATTGTTAATGGAAAACTGGCTTGCAACGCGATAAGACGGGCGTGCAGCGATTATTCGGCCAACAAAGGCGCCATTTTCCTGCGAAACTCGCGAAGCTGCTCTTCCTGATGCTCGCTAAAGGACCCGAGCTTTTGCGCATACGTATCCATCCAAGTAACCAGGCGATTGAGACTGTCCGGCTCTAAGCGCACGCCCTCGTGACCGTCCTGGCTCGTAAGCATGGCCAGCAGCGCGCTCTTGCCAGCCGGGCACTGGCCCACGAAAGACCTGTCTTTTTCGAAGGCCAGCTTTTCCAAATCCTTGTCCGCAAATGAGAGCAGGCTCTGGTAGGACTTAGGCGGTGTCAGGTCAAAAGCGACGGCTTTTTCGTTGTCGCCGGCGGAACTATGGCAGGAAACGCAGGATTTATCCAATACAGGCTGTACAAGGCGGTCGAAGCGGAGCGGCCAGGAACCGGGCGGACCCGGCGTGATCCTCGAAGGCTCGCGCAGGGCGGCGAACGGCCGGCTGCCTGTCGGGGGCGCGAGCTCACGCGACTCGTGACAGCCAATGCAGGAAAGCGTCTGCCCCGGCTGGACGTAGGTGAGGGTCCGCATCGTCTGAACGGCCAGCCCTCTCTGGTCCAATGCCTGGAAGAAAACGGAAATCCCCGACGGAACGCGAAAATAGGCCGAGCCATCCTCTTCAACCGGGACGGTTCCCAGGACGAACTTGCCGGGGTCTTCCCTCGAAACACCCAAGCTGGGGGAATTCATGTGGGGCTGTGTTTTCGGCGGCACGCCCACAATCCGCAGGTATCTCACCGAGCCCCGCTCGATCCCGGTCAAGCCTCGGTAAACATCCTGGACGAGGAAACGCCCCTCCTGCAAACCGTCCCAATCGACTGTCTCTGGATGAACCGGAGGTCTTTTGCGACGCCGGACCGGAATCGGATACATACTCGCGATATTCGGGTCACGGTGCAACAGCTCGAGGTTGCCGAACGCATCATAGAGGTATATGCCCAGCGGGTTGACAGGGTTGCGGTCGTCGGTTGTAACGAAGCTGTGGGGCGGCAGCGGCCTGTTGCTCCAGGCAACCAGGAAATACTCTTCGCTGAGTGGATAGGGGTTGGCATAGTAGTGCTTCGGCCAGCCTTCCGTTTCGGGGAAGCATACCTCTGGGGTCAGCCTCGTCAGCGGGCGTTCGTGTTCTGTCCCGCGTGTGCGATCCAACAGGACCAACGAGCCGCCCATGTTGGAATGGTGGGCCGCGGCAGTGAAGACGAGTCTCTGCGAATCGGGGACCGCCCGCGCCTCGAATACGCATTGTGGGCGCGTGGTGAAATTGCCGTAAACCAACTGGGGATTGGTGCCGTTTGGGTTCGTTGACCAAAGACTCATAAACGGGCCGTTGAACCGATCAATGTAATCCCAGCGGGCATAGAGAATCCGCCCGTCGGCCGCCACCGACGGCGTCCACTCGAAGTTCTCAAAGGCCGAAATCGGGCGAATATTTTTCCCGTCGCCGTCGATTCGATGCAGCGTGAACACCGGTACGGGACGCCAGTTGTCGCCGCCACAGCGGACGTAGCTGTCGGGCAGATCAGAATTCATGGTCGCCGCGGCGCTGGCTCGGCTGCACTGAATCGACTGGCCCTTGCGCGTCGAAAGGAAGACGATATCCCCATCGGGCAAATACCGGCTGTCAAAGTCGTCGTACCTGCCCCGGGTCAGGCGCCGACAACTGCTCCCGTCGAGGTTCATCTCATATATCTTGTAGAAGGCATCTTCGGGGAGCTTATCCTTGTCGGCTTTCTGCATGCCGTGGGTTTCGGGATAGAACTTGCAATAGGCAAACAGGACCTTCAGTCCATCGTAAGAAAGGTCGGGGCGCAAAAAACTGCCCTTGGGAAAACCCTCGGTCAGGCAGCGCAGGCGGGGCGAGTCGCCTTTGAATCCTTCAAGAAGATAGATTCCCCCGCCAGGCCGCGACCACCAGCCGTAGTATTGATCGGACATGTGAGGGAAAGCCGGCGGTACCCGTTTGGCAAAGACGATACTCTCGAAATCCAACAACGGGTTCTTCAACGCCATCTTGCGGACGGCCCAGCGGGCCTGCAGGTAAAGCTGACGCCGGACCCTGTCGGGCGCATCTTCGGAAAGCTGCTTCAGGCGCTCTGCGAGCCGGAGCAGCGTTTTCTCCTGTGCGTCTATCTTGGCGCCTGACTGTTGCAGGCTCTCGGCCAGCAGCAGCCCCCGCTCGATGACTTTGGCCGTCGCGTATGACCTCGGCGCCACAGAAACCGTGTGCGTGGCCGACCACTGACTGACGCTGCTTTGAGTGGCCGGCTTGCCCAGAGCTATATTGGGCTTGGCGCCGGGGGTATAGATTTCAACCTCGTCGAGATGAAAATAGCTCTTGCCCGGCAGTTGAAGACGAACGTAACGGGCCTTGGCGCCGCCGAGTTTTACTACCAGCGGCTTCTTATCCGTGTGACCATAAAACGTTGTCCCATCGTGCTGATACACCTGCCTGAAACTCTTGGTGTCGTCGGACAGCAGAACGATCAGTCGCGAGTTTCGCTCGGCCAGGTCGCAGCGATTGTAGAGTATGATCCGATCCAACGGCGTGGATTTGCCCAAGTCAATCTGCCACCAGGGGTTGTTCTCGTTTTCCGTGTGAAATCCCCATTTACCGTCCTTTATCCCATCGCACGCTCCGATGGCGTCCTGCTCTGGTGCGGCTTTTTTGGCTTTGGGGGTTGGTACGGTGTTGCGAAGCTCGTCCTGGCGAAGCCAGTCGGCCTGGATTTGCTCCGGTGTAATCACCGCTGCCGCCGCGGCTGCTTTGGATGCCTTCGACGGCCCGGCCGCGAGTGTAGCTGCCAATGCCAGAACTGCCAACACCGTCTTGCCGTATGACTCCACCAAAACCTAACCTCCCGTCATTATTACCAGGGATTGTTCGTTGGCGATCCACTGGCGTCATTTTATCACGCCGGACCTCGAATTGGCAAGCATTTTGCGGGGGCGAGCGGAACACGCGGCCTGTGCTGTTGTTCGAAGGGATTGACAGGCGGTCCAGGAGAATGTTACACTACAGCTACTTACGTCAGTTGCGCCCGTAGCTCAGTAGGATAGAGCATCGGTTTCCTAAACCGGAGGTCGCAGGTTCGAGTCCTGCCGGGCGTAGTATCAAATCAGTCCAAGACAGGAAAGGACAACAAAGGTCAACAAACGGGTTCATCCGGTTAATGCGTAGGTGGCCTGACAAACCAGGCCCTCGGACTTGGCTGGAGAGAAAAATCGTTTGGGCAGAGGCTCAAATTTGGGGCACAGGGGGAATACCATGAAGTTAAGCGACTCGTCTGTCGAAGACCACGCTTTTTCGAGGCAGAAAACGCGGTTTGGGTGGGGGTGCTATGCCTTATCTTCATGCCATTCGGCACAGGGGGGAAATTTGTGCCTC
>JAGMDR010000106.1 GCA_023128595.1 Planctomycetota bacterium
CCCGCGGGTGTCGGGTAAGCCGAACGCCAGGAGCCTCCGAGATCATTGTCAATAAACGGATTAACTAATTGCATGGAATGCCCTTTGCCGGGCTGGGTATCCGGGACGGGGTCGCCGACGGTCGGCCACGGAAATCCGAGCTGGTAATCGACCTCGTCAATCTTCTTGCGGTTGGAATCCCGCAGGACGATCCGCTCTCCGTCGTTGTTGAGTCTGCCGACAAACGGACCATAAACCAGATTATCAGCTACGCCGTACTTAGCCATGATGGTCGTCGGTGTGTAAGCAAGATAAGGATCCTCAGCTACAACGAGATAGCCGCCCGCGGCTAAAACGGTGCCCTGCGGAAACTCATAGACGATGCCGTCACTGAAATACCAGCCGCCAATATCAATGTCGAGCGTGCTTATATTGTGAAGCTCGAGAAACTCAACCATCTCGGTCTTGACGTCGGGATCGTAGTGAATCTCGTTGATGACAACAGCAGCAGCCGCTGTCTTGCCCCAGTTTTCCGCTAACGCGGCAAGGTCGGCCATATCGACCCCGTCCGGAGAGTTGATGATGTCGGCACAATCGTAAGGATGAGATCCGCAGTCCTCATTCAACCACTGCCCGGAAAGGATCAGCAAATCCAGGCCATTAACGGCGCAGTCGTCGTTCAGATCGCCGATCAGACAGGGCGCCGGCTTTTGGCGTGTCGTAAAACTCCATACATCCCCATCCATAGTCTTGTCGGCGCCGATATATTCATCCACTCGCCAGTAGTAGGTGGTCAACTCGTGTGGCGTGGACAAAGAGGCATATTCCGGGTCGGTGACTTCGCCCACATAGCTAAGGGGAAAACCGGTGCCCGCATAGACTTTGTACGAAGTGACCCAGTTATCACCCGTCCAGCTAAGGTCGGTTGTAGGAGTACCTGTATTCACCGCAGCGCTTGCCGGGCTGGGATTAGTGGCCTTGCCGCCGGTAGCGAATGTCCATTGCCGACCGACATCCCCACCAACCACATCCACACGCCAATAGTAATCAGTGGCGTAATTGAGGGTACCGGGGTCATAGCCGGTAGCTGTCAAGCCGGATGTGACCAGGGGGGGCGGACTTGTTGTGCCGAAATACAAATCACAGGCAGCCCCCGACATTTGCCAGCTCAAACCTGTTGTCGGGTCAACGTGCGCGGCCCAATCTTCCGGATTTGGGTTTGAGACCGACGCGCCGGACAGATACGAAAGCCGCACATTGTCGAAGCCGGCCCATCCGTCACCTATATTGTCAAGCTCAATACCAATTTTGTTGCCAATTGAGCCCGGAAGATCGTCGGCCGTAAAGGACAGACTAAACTCCTGCTTTGGAGCACCCGTGAGCTTCACGTCCTTGGACGCCGCGGTGACCCTGCTGCCGGCATCGTCATAGTAGAGGGCAAGCTGGAAATCCGGGGCAGCCCAGTTCTCTTGCGCATCCAGCGTCAGCGTAAACACGTCGCCGGCGGCAATCGTATGATCCGTCAGATTCCACGCCGAGGGATCGGAACCCATCAAGAAACCGGTCCAGTCCCCGTCAGTGGGATTGTAGCCCGTCTCTACGCCTGAATCCGCGGCCACGGTGTCACTGCTCCAACCGGGCACATTTCCCCAGTTGTTCTGCTTGTCGGTACCCGGCAGCTCAAAGCTGGCGTTCTCAACAGTAATGGGGGCAGACTCGACCGCTGTGAAGCCGACCAAGGAAACAGACAACGTGAGCATAAACAGCCGGAGTTTCGCAAACCTGTGCATCTTCTACTTCCTCATTTCACTCAGAAAAGCCAACCGACCACAAGAACAAGCGGGGCCTATTCCAGATCAACCGGAGCAGGCCCCGCATTAGTGCAACTGCTTATAGTCATCCCCGTAAGAAAGCCCGCAGCCCGTCAGCTTCATCTCGACCCTGATTACGGGAATATATCCTCGTCAAGCCATTTAGCCATCAGAACTGCATAGTCCTTGAAGTTGACCACCTTCTGCGTCGCCGGCTCCGAATCATAGACATTGGCCGGCGAGACCAGCGGAACATAAACCGCAGCGAAACCACCGGTGTGGAGAATTTCGTCAATTGTCAGAGCATAGTCATAGATGCGGACATCGTCTATCGCGCCGTCGAAGAAGCGGTCGGTTACGCCGGAGTTTCTTCCTATGTTGAGGTTGTCCGCGCTGACCGCTATAACTCCCACGTAATCAGTAGTAGCTTTCAACTCGCCATCAACATACATTTTCAACTGGGCGCCGTCATAAGTTCCGGCCAAATGGTGCCAGAGGCCGTTGAAGGAGCTATCTACCGGAAACGAAACCACATGCCAGTCTCCGTCATAGACGAAGAACTCTAAGTTGTCGGTATTCTTGTGCTTGAATGCGTAGCTGACGTCACCTTTTGCGACATAGGGGTTGTCCTCGCCGTTGCCGGCATCATCGGTTTTGATCCACATCGTGATTGTAACCTCGTCGGTGACATTAAGACTGGCGCCGTTGCCACAATCAATATAGTCATCGATACCGTCGAGGTCGAGAGCCGATGAGCCGACGTGGCCAATCGAATAAGAAGGCTCGCCGTTTTCGGTGCCGTCGTTGCCGTTGGGCGAGCTGTCGTTTGCGTTGTTCTCGAAATCGTACCACGCCACAAGACCATCGGGGTCCGGCTCTTGCGGCTCGATATCGGCATCGCCAAGCAGCCAATCACGCGACATTACGTCGAGCTCTTTGTAGTCGATGACGCAATCGCCGCCGGGAATGCCCTCGGGGGCGAAATCGACCAGGGCGAAATCGGCTTCACGACGCGAAAAAATACATCTGGGTGCGTACAGCAGGATCTCGTCGAAGTACACCGTACCGCCGCCGCCGGCGCCGCCGCCGACAGTGCCGATCCCGATAGCGATGGTTTTGACCTTGGTCAGGTCCACGCCGCCGTCGGCGAAATCCTGAAAGTCAATGTTCCACTCGTGCCAGTTTGGCTCACCGATGTCAGCCTTGTTTTCGTCGGCATAGTCGCCGTAGGTCACCGTGGCCTTGCCGGTGGGGATGGCGCTGTCCGTCAGCTCTACCCACATATCCTCGATCGTATTGCCCGTCGAGCCCTGGAACTGCAGTGACAACGCCTTGGCGCCGCCTGTGGTCCAGTCTGAGCCGATTCCTGACGGCAGATTCGCAACCTCTGCTTTGGCCATCGAATAAGTCAATCTCGTCTCATCCTCCTCAGTGCAATAATTGTAAGCTATACCATCGTTGTCGTACTCGACCTTCATCGAGTGCTCGAAACCATCCGGATAGCTGATCGTAGTCTCAAGGCCCAGAAGCGAGCCGGTGCCGTTGCCGGGGATGGCGCTGCAGTCACCTGAGCCGTCCACCCACACCTGACATGCGTACAGACCCGGATTGCCCCAGATAACGTAGTCCTCCTCCATATCATCGACAACAAGATGGTCTGTTGTCGTGAAGGACCAGATTCTTCCGGCATCGACGCTGCCCGGCACCGTGCCATTTGCCTCATCGACAGCCCAGTAGTAAGTCCTGCCCAAATCAAGGGTGCCGACGGCTATGTAGTTAGGAGCCTGCGGCTGTGGTCCAATCGCAATCATGTTGGCCGGGTCATCGGCGCCGAAGGAGACATAGTGCACATTCCCGCCACCAAGTGAATAATCACCAGGCGTCCAGCTTAGGGTAGGCTCTCTATCAACACCTGTTGCGCCGTTCCCCGGCTTGGGGCTCCAGGCCCACGCCGGATTAATTCGCATAATCGCGGCAATCTCGGCCTGCGACAGGCTACGGTTGTATATGCGAGCATCGTCGATCATACCGAGAAATTCGCGAGTGCCCGCGGCCTCATTTGTTCTGCCAATAACAACGGTATCCGTATCCGCTGTTCCCGGCAGAACGATTCCTGAGCCATCCTCGCCGGCAAGCTCCCCGTTGATATAGTACCTGTGTCCGCCATTTACAACCATCGCAACAACGTGAACCCATTCATTGAGTGGCACAGTCGCGGTGCTCGTGGTACCGACGCCGGCTGTGCTCAAATGAAGTACACCACTGCTGCCAACAGTATAAAGGCTATACGAGCGGGTACTTTGACCCTTTGCGAGAATTCCCTGCCAACCCTCCCCGCCGGGGCCTGTATGCCTTTGAGCATTTATCCACGCCATCACAGTTACTTCGTTGTCCATGGTCAGGAGCTCGTCGTGCGGTACTTCGACAAAGTCATCAACCCCGTCAAAACGCAGCGCATCGCCGTCATATCCGGCCGTCCACTTTGGATTGCCGTTGACGGCGCCATGATTCCCATAGCCTGACGAATCGGTAACAAAAGTGCCGGAACCGTCATCAAGCCGCCACCAGCCGACAAGAGTAGGATCAACTATCAGCGCAGGATCATAAGTAACCTTGAAACTCCAGAGAGAACCTTTGTACACCTCGCCGCTCCCGCTGACTCCATCAATACGCCAGTAGTAGCGCTCGTAGTAGTCAAGACTCAACGGCCCATACTCGTTGGGGCCGGTCGGAGGGTCTAAATACTCCGGCGAGGTAGTATCGGCATTGGCGACTGCGTTTGCATCTGTGCCAAAGTACACGTGCTGGGCGGCGTACACACCGCCAGTGGATTCATCAATGCCCACGTCCCAGCTAAGCGTTGCACTAAGCGGTACATTCGTCTGCCCATCCGCCGGGTCCGGGCTCCTGGCCCATAGCGGGACAAAGGGCTTGAGGTTGCTGCCGGGAATAATCGCATCGGGCTGGCCGTTTACAGGTGGGTCCGGCTGATCCGGGCCCTGCCAGGCCACCGCCAGGTTGTCGCCGCCGCCGCCTTCCTTCTGCAAGGCACAGATGTAGTACCTCTCGCCGGCCTCCAGATAGACAGGTGTTGACCGCTGCGAAGCGAACTTGGTCCACTCGCGAGAGCTGGTCCAGCCGTCGCCGGTTTCTACGCCGGCAATCTGGGTTGTGTTGTCGGGTCTCTCATCGGTGCTCAGCCACAACTGGCTATGGTTGTCACTGGCGATCCAGAACGTATAGTCGCCCGATTCCATCACATAAAGCCAGCCGTGAATCCGGCTTCCGTAATCAGCGTCCCAGTCCGTCGGACCCTCAAAAATGTCCAACAACTCGCTGTCGTCTGGGTTATCCGGGTAATCCGGATCGCTCGTGAGGTTTGAAATGGAATCGCCGGTGATGCCAAGCCACCATTCGCGAAGTATCTTACCCACGCCGCGAGGGGCGCTTGTAAAGGTCCAGATATCGCCCTTAATTGTCGTAGTCTCGAAATCCGGGGGCCCTCCTTTCAAGATCGTATCGATCCGCCAGTAATACTTGGTCACTGGTGCAAGCGGTCCGGCAACATGGCTCGTGCCCGTTACGGTGGCATTCGGAGTTGTCCCCGTGTTGACGTCGGCAAAGACGGTGCCGTAATATACTTCGTAGCTCACGTAGTAATCGGTCGTATCAATGTCACCCAGACTCCAGCTAAGGGTCGCATTCGGGTCGGCAGCCACAAATGGGGCGCCATCAGCCGGGCCGGGGTTCCAGGCCTTTTCGGACATAATCGTAAAGCTCCACACCTTGCCCGGCCAGGTTGTCACGCCGTCGTTCTCGTCAACGGCCCAGTAGTAAGTCTCGCCTACAACAAGAGATGCACGGGCAAAAGCGGCAACATTAGGATCATCGAGTCCAACATAGTACCCCGTAGGGAACTCCCCCGGGTAAGGCGGCCGGCCCAAGCTCACACCAGCGTCGCGACCGTTCACATCCTCATAATTATCGCTGAAGTAAGCCGTATGCGTAACCGCATCTTTGCCCGCTGTAAACTGAAGCAGCAGAAACAGGTTCTCGCCGCTGGTCTGCGGCGGAAGTGTCGCGCCATCGTCGGGGACAGGAATCGTGGCGATGTTGGCAACAGCAAGAACCGCAATCTCTGCGCCGCTAAGCGCCTTGTCGTAGAGGCGGACGTCATCTATCTGTCCGGAGAGCCAGTTGCCGCCGGCACCCCAGATACCACCCCCGCCAATGTTGAATGGATACGTGGAACTGCCGTAGCTGGTGGTAGTGCTGCCGCCGGTTATTACCGGTTCACCATCAACGTAGAGCACCAAGGTTGTTCCATCACCAACCGCGGCAACGTGATGCCACGTAAGGGGCTCAGCGGTCCACGCCGTGCGGGCTTCGCCCCCGCCGGAGGTCCAGCAATGGATATCGGCACCGTTGAAGCCAAACTCTACGGCGTCATTCTGACCAAAAAGTCCAATACTCCCACTGCCGGCATTTCCCGCCCTGACCCAACCGGCCAGCGTCAATTCAGCCACGTCGTTGAGCAGGCTCTGGCCCATCCCCACATAGTCGTCGGTGCCGTTGAGGCTCAGCACCTGACCCCTTTCAGGGTGAGAGACTATGCCGACATCCGAACCATAGCCGGTGCCGTGGTTTTCGTAGCCCGATGAATCGAGGTAATCGCCGTCAAACTTCCACCAGCCGATAAGATTAACATCAACGACAACGGCGGGATCAGGTATAGTCTTAAAGGTCCAGAC
>JAGMDR010000107.1 GCA_023128595.1 Planctomycetota bacterium
GGCCTGAGTGAGCTGGTACGTTGGAGGCTCAAAAGTGCCGAAGTAAATCTTGTGCGAAGTGGCAAGATCTCCAGCCGTCCAGCTAAGCGTAGGGGTAATGCCGACCTTTCTTGCACCATCAGGCGGGTTGGGGTTGCGAGGTTCCAGCATAAGGTCTCCGCTCACCTCCTCGAGCCGCACGTTATCCATGCCGAGCCATCCGTCGCCTGGGTTGTCAAGCTCAATACCGATTTGCTTGCCAATAGAGCCCGGAATATTGTCGGCCGCAAATTGCAGGGAATACGTAACCATCGGCGCGGTCGCACCGCTGGTCGTCAGTGCCACCGTGTCACTGGCCACCTCAACCCTCGTACCGGCATCATCATAGTAGAGCGCCAGGAAGAAATCTGAGGCGCCGCCGTTAATCTTGGCATCAACTTGCAGCGTAAACTGCTCACCGGGAGCAATCACGTGGTTCGTCAGATTCCAGACCGAGGGATCGGAACCCATCAAAAAACCGGTCCAAAACCCGTCAGAGGGTCCCCATCCCGTTTCCACGCCCGAATCAACAGCCACGGTATCGCTATTCCAATTGGGCACGTTTTCCCAGTTTGCCTGCTTGTCCGTGCCGGGCAGCTCAAAGCTGTAGTTTTCAACGGTAACCGGAACCGCCCGGGCCGCAGCAGCAGACAGTCCTATCACCAAGGCCCAGAGTAACACTCTTCTATACATGATGGTCCTCCTTCAACAAAAGCGTTAGAATTCTTCTCTTCGGTACACCCTGTCTTTCTATCTTTACTTATACCAAATACTCCGCTCTATCGTCAAGAGAAATTTGAAGATACCAAGAAGGTGGGGCTACTTTGAAATTGCGGGTGGGTCGTTCGGGGACACAACTCGAGGCTCACTGCGCATCGGTTGCGCGCATTAAATCTACACTTCCCCCGCGCTTGCGCCCGGGCAATAAGACACAAGCGTTTCGCCAAAAACAGCCGGGCCTATTCCGAGTCAACCACGCATAGACCACGAACTGCTAATGAGCTCATCGGCTTAATTGACAGTACTCTTAGACGTAGTATGGATTTAGCTGCGTTTCCTGCGAAGAAGGGCCAATCCACCGAGGCCCAGCAGAGCCATTGTCGCCGGCTCCGGAATGACGTCCAGCCGAACATTGTCAAAACCGGCCCAGCCACCAACAATATTGTCCAACTCAATGCCGATCTTGTTGCCGGTTGAGCCGGGCTTATCGCCGGCCGTAAAGCCAAGCGAAAACGGAGCCATCGGGTCATCATTCCCTGGCAACACGATCTGGCTCGAGGCAACCTCGGTCCTTACGCCGGCGTCATCGTAATAGAGGCCAAGTGTAAAATCTGTTGCGCCCCAATTACTCTTGGCGTCGATCGTCAAGGTGAAGACATCCCCGGCGGCGATCACGTGATCCGTCAGATTGTAAACGGAAGGATCACTCCCCATCAGGAAGCCGTTCCAGGTTCCTTCGGTGGCTACCGGGGGATCCTGATAGATCTCCACGCCCGAATCAGCGGCTACGGTGTCACTGCTCCAACCGGGCACATTTCCCCAGTTCTTCTGCTTGTCCGTACCCGGCAGCTCAAAGCTGAAATTCCCAACCGTAACGCTGCCTACCCAGGCCCAGGCCGAACCGGCAGACAATCCTACTACCAAAACCAAAAATAAGACTTTTCTCAACATACTGCTCCTCCTTACTACAAAACTACTCTAACACTATTCTACACATGCTTTGGCAACGAGCCAAAACTTGATAGTATAGGAATTTGTTATTTTGGGCAATATAGCGAAACCGGGCAGCTAAAAGCCCCCGGCGAAGCCGGGTTAAGTTCTGTCTTTCTCTATAAGAACTGCCTCTTCCTATCACACCTCTTGGCCAAAACACCCCAGAAACCCCACAAATCAAACAAGAAGAGCCTGGGGAATCTGGCAATCCTACTTGCCTAATCACACCATATTCTCTATTTTATACCACATCACCTCTACGCCTGTCAACAAAAAAAACCGCAAACCCAGGTATTTTTGGTGGTTTTCTGCAGTTTTTTTAAGGCCCTGCTCAACAAAAGGGTGAGATTGCTGTAAGGTCCGTATTTTCAAATACTTACGTTTGAACAACGCGCTGATTTCCTTGCCGGGTTTGCTATTACCGCAAAATTTGATTAGGGCTCATATAACCTCTTTGGGATAAGTAGTTTACAAAGAGAGGTTTGGGAATTTGGCGGAGTATAGTTTTTGCTTTGCCCATGGATTACCAGTCTATTTCCCGTAGGCTTAATTCGGAGGACTGCTGGCTCGGATGAATAAATGTGGCACATCCGGGAAATGGATAGGTGAGATTGGGATATCGTACGACCGAGAAAAATCGTTCGGCGCCCCAGAGGTCCAAACTACCCCCCCGGTTGCCCTAATTTGGCCCTCTGCCCAAACGATTTTTCTCTCCAGACAACTCCAAGGCCCTGACCTGCAACGGCCACCTACTCATTAACCGGATGAAGCATAAATGTACCCTACGCGATTTAATCATTACGAAATCCACATCTAAGTGCAGCTTTGCATAGTCCAAACACGGATTTCTTTCGGTGAGCAGATAGACTGTTGATTTTTTTAGAATAGGGGATTATAAACCTGTGTGTTGCACGTGCGTTTAGCACCAGTTGGCAGGGGTACTATGCAAAGAAAAGCGAAAACTCCCGGATGGAAAGACAAGATTCTTTTTACTCCTGGCCCACTGACGACGAGTGAAACCGTCAAACAGGCGATGCTCAGAGACTTGGGGTCTCGTGATTCTGAACTCATTGGATTGGTGAAAGATATCAAGGACAAGCTGGTCGGACTGGGCCAAGCCGGCCCGGATGAGTACACGGCCGTTCCTATGCAGGGCAGTGGCACGTTTGGCCTGGAGGCCGTCGTGTCATCTACGATCCCGCCGGATGGTAAACTGCTGGTAATCGTCAACGGGGCGTACGGAAAACGAATTGTCCAAATCGCATCTGTGCTGAAGATCGCCACTGCAATACTCGAATGTCCCGAGAATACTACCCCTGATCTGGGGCAAATTGAGGCTGCATTGGAAGCTGACCCGGAGATTAGCGACGTCTCGGTTGTACACTGTGAAACGACGACGGGAATTATCAACCCCATCGAGGAAATCGGCAGAATCGTCAAAAAATCCGGCCCCAAGTACTTCGTCGATGCCATGAGCAGCTTCGGTGCGGTGCCTATCGACCTGGCCGAGTGTAACATTGATTACCTTGTCTCCTCTGCCAATAAGTGCATTGAGGGTGTGCCGGGTTTTTCATTTATTCTGTGCAAGCTCAGCTCTCTCAAAGAGACTGCCGGCTATGCACGCAGCTTGAGCTTCGACCTGCTGGCTCAGTATCGGGGTCTTGAGAAGAACGGGCAGTTCCGTTTTACTCCACCGACGCACGTTCTTTTGGCGCTTCGTCAGGCCCTGGCCGAGCTTGACGCCGAAGGTGGTGTTAAGGGTCGTGCAGAGAGATATAGCAATAATTACAAGATATTGGTGGCCGGCATGCGTCAGATGGGGTTTAAGGAATACCTGCGTCCTGAGGATCAGGGGTATATCATCACCTCATTTCTTTATCCGGAAGACGACAATTTCCATTTTGAGGACTTCTATGAAAGACTCAATAAAAGGGACTGCGTCATCTATCCAGGCAAAGTCAGTGATGCCAACTGCTTTCGCATAGGAAATATCGGCCGGATTTTTGAGTCTGATGTCCGCTCTCTCTTGACGGCTATCCGGGAGACAATCACTGAAATGGACGTTAAACTCAAGTGAGGGTGGAAGTTGAGAGGCAGTGTTTAATGTCGGCACAGAAGAATCCAGTGTGATAATGGTCGTGTTTTAGTACTACAACGCTACTTACGCTGTAAAAATTGGCTCTATGTGTCCGGAAATTGTATACCAAGTTGCGTTTATCGCCTTTAGGCTGACA
>JAGMDR010000108.1 GCA_023128595.1 Planctomycetota bacterium
CGGCGCCGTTGTCGGAGCAGAAAAATACTATCGTTCGCTCGTCGAGGTCCAACTCGTTCAACAAATCCAGCAGTTGGCCGACGTGGCGGTCTATCATCGTATCCATAGCGGCGGCGACCTTTGCACTCTGCGGCCAGTCCTTGTCCTTGTACATCTTCCAGGCCGGGTCCGACTCGGGTATCTGGTACTTGCCGTGCGGCGGCGTCCAGGGCGCGTAGCAGAAGAACCGGCTGGCCTTATTGCTGCGAATGAACTTGAGCGTCTGGTCGAAGATACGGTGGTGCGTGTAGCGCTCCATACTGCCCGGCTCGCCGGTCATCGGCACCTTTTCGCTGTTACGCCAGAGATACGGGGTCCAGTAGTCGTGTGCGTGGACCTGGTGGTAGTACCCGAAGAATTCGTCGAAGCCCTGCTTCTCCGGCACGCCTGGTGTCCCTACGTCGCCGAGTCCCCACTTTCCGAATCCACCTGTCGCGTAGCCGGCTTTTTTGAGGACCTCGGCCACCGTCACGTCCCTGTCTTCGAGCGGGATACCGCCGGTATTGCCGCGGACGCTGGTATGGCCCATGTGCAGGCCCGTCATTAGGACACTCCTGGCCGGTGCACAGACCGTGCAGCCCGAGTAGGCATCGGTAAAGCGCAGGCCCTCGGCGGCCATTTGGTCGATATTTGGCGTCTTGATTTGCTTGCTGCCATAGCAGCCCAGGTCCGCCCAGCCCATATCATCGACAATGATAAAGACAATGTTGGGTCCGGCATCGGATGCCGAGCCACGCCGCTTTGGGTATGCGCCAACACACCCTTCTGTCGCCAATGAGGCCATACCGGCACCCATCGCTTTTAAGAAATCTCGTCGTTTCATTTGTCTCTCCTGTACTCGTTTACTGTGGGTGGACGTTATCTTTGCAGGTAGAGCGAAGCGCGTGCTTACGTCGCCGTTCCGGCGACGGCTAAACGACCCCCGGCACAGGTCCGGGGTCTAAACGGACTGAAAAGACTACCTACAATCGTGACGCGCACTTGTTTATCTTGTTTTTTTCTTTTTGTTTTTCTTCGATGCTGCGGCATTGGGGTCGTACTTTGGGTTCTTTTGGGTCGGGACGGGGGCGTTGATGCTCTTGCGCCAGTTAAGGAGCAGGGCGTGGAGCTCCCCGGCTTTTTCGGGCCGGGTTTTGGCGAGATCATTTTTCTCGCTGATATTGTCCTTAGTGTTATAAAGCTCGATTTTGCCGTCCTCGAAGAACTCTATCAGTTTCCAGCGGCCCTGCCGGACGGCGCCTGCCGGGGTCGTTCGCCACGGCCTCTGCTTCTCGTTGTAAGGCTCAAGATAGGCGGGGAAATGCCAGAAGATGGCGCGCTTCTGGAATTTTGAATTTGTAATATTAAATTTGGAATTCTCTGTGTTCAGGAGGTTGACAATACTCTCGCCATCGAGCGTATGTCCCGCCGGCTTTCGCAGGCTGGCCATATCGAGCATTGTGGGATAGAAATCGATGCCGATTACGGGCGCCTCGCACTTGCCGGCCGGTTCGGTCACGCCCGGCCAGCGCACAATCATCGGCACGCGAATGCCGCCCTCATAGAGCATCCCCTTTGAGCCGCGCAAGGGCGTCATCGCCGTGGCGTTACCGTAGCCGCCGTTGTCGGAGAAAAAGAAGACGACCGTATTGTCGGCCAGGGCCAATTCGTCGAGCTTGTCCAAAACGCTTCCGACACTCTCATCGACGCTCTCGACCATTGCGGCATAAGTGGGGTTGTTGTGAACGTCATCACCCTTTTTCTTCTTATACTTCTCAATCAATTCCTTCTTGGCTTGGATGGGCGTATGCACGGCGTGATGCGAGAGGTACAGGAAAAAAGGCTTGTCCTTGTTTGCCTCGATAAAGTTGACGGCCTCATCGGTCAGAATGTCGGTTAGATACTCACCCTTCTTGTTGAAATGCCCCCCGCTGCTCTTAGACACCACCACATCAAATCCCCGGTCCTGGGGTCTGTACGGCTCCTTATTGCCCAGATGCCACTTTCCGATACAGGCCGAGGTGTATCCACCGGGCTTTAGCGCATCGGCAATTGTTACGACCTTCGTATCCAGGCTCGTCGTGTTGGGCGTGGGGATGAGCTTGCGCATATTCGCGGGCCCGCGCTCGGGACTTCCCACCGTATATACCCCGTGCCTGGGGCCATACTGCCCGGAAATCAAGCAAGCGCGCGTGGGCGCGCAGTTGGGGGCATTTGAATATGCACTGGTAAAGATTACTCCCTCGCCGGCCAGCCTATCGATCCGCGGTGTCTCGTAATACTTGCTGCCCATAAAGCCCAGGTCTTTCCAGCCCATATCGTCGATGAAGATAAAAACGAAATTGGGCCTTTTCTTTGAGGCGCCCGGCGAGCGTCCCGCAACACCGGGGGCACAAGCGGGTACCATCAGCGAGGCCGCGCCAAAAGCCGCAGTTTTCAAAAAGTTACGCCGTTTCATAATCGCCTGTTCCGCCCTTTCCGATCTTGTATTGTCATTGCGAGGTCTGAAAGGCCGAAGCAATCTCTGGCGTTCGAGGCGTTTGAGATTGCCGCGTCGGCCTTCGGCCTCCTCGCAATGACGGGGGCACAGGCGGGTACCATCAGCGAGGCCGCGCCAAAAGCCGCAGTTTTCAAAAAGTTACGCCGTTTCATAATCGCCTGTTCCGTCCTTTCCGATCTTGTATTGTCATTGCGAGGTCTGAAAGGCCGAAGCAATCTCTGGCGTTCGAGGCGTTTGAGATTGCCGCGTCGGCCTTCGGCCTCCTCGCAATGACGGTGGCCATTTCAGTTCTCACGAAGCCCTACTCTCCGGGCATTTTCCAGTGCCCGGACGGCGTCCGCGCGGCCTTCATATACTCTGCGATCTTCGCGACGATCTCCGGATGCTTCTTGGCTACGTTGTTCTGCTCGCCTAAATCGATTTTTAGATTGTAAAGCTCAATCGGCCCGTTGGGATTCTTTGCGACGTTTAGGCGAACGCCCTTCCAATGGCCCCATCGAACGGCCTGCTTCTTGCCCTGCTCGTGGAACTCCCAGTACATATACTCGTGTACTTGCTGCCTGTCGGGCCGACCAAGCAGCGTCGAGACAAATGATATCCCGTCAATCCCCTTGGGAATCTTTACGCCGGCCAGTTCGCAGCAGGTCGGCAGGAAATCCCAGAAGGCCGAGATGTGTTCGCTCTTGGAGCCCGGCTCAATCCTGCCGGGCCACCGCACAATCGTCGGCACCCGAATACCGCCCTCGTACAGAGCGCGCTTATACCCACGCAGCGGTCCGGAGCTCTTAAAGAAGTTAGGGTCCGCCCCGCCTTCTCTGTGCGGCCCGTTGTCACTTGAGAACAGTACAAAGGTATTGTCGTCGATGCCGAGGTCCTTGAGCCTGGCCATAAGCTTGCCGATGTCGCGATCCATCCTTGTTATCATCGCGGCGTGGCCTTTTTGCGGGTCGGGCCAATCCTTGTCCGCATAAGGTCCAAAATCAGGGACCTCCATTCCTTTGTTGCCGGCCTCGTTGTTGGCGTGTGGAATCGTAAGCGCCAGATACAGGAAGAAAGGCCCTTTCTTGTTGTTTTCAACAAACGCCAGCGCCTCGGCGGCAAAGAGATCGTGGGAGTAAGTTACCTGCTTGGCCGAGACGCCCCAGCCGCCCTCGGCCGGCTTGGTGAGCTTGTTGCCCTCGAGCGGAATCTTGTCCTCATTCTTCCAGAGGAATTCCGGATAGTAGTTGTGAGCGTGCCGTTGATTGAGATAGCCGAACCAGTAATCGAAGCCCTGCCTGTTCGGAATGCCGGTACTGCCGGCCTCACCAAGGCCCCATTTGCCGATGATGCCGGTGGCGTAGCCGGCCTTTTTGAGCAGCTCGGCGACGGTGACATCTTCCGGGCGAAGCGGCAGACGCGCATTGCCGCGAACCAGGGCGTGGCCCGAATGCAGGGCCGTCATCAGACAGCACCGCGACGGCGCACAGACCGTGCTGCCGGCATAATGGTCCGTAAGCCGCATCCCCTCGGCCGCGAGCTTATCGATGTTCGGCGTCTGTATCGTCTTTTGCCCGAAGCAGCCAACGTCACCATAGCCCAGATCGTCGGCCAGAATGAAAATAATGTTCGGCTTTTTTCCTCTCCGGCCCCGCGTGCGGGCGGCGCTCGCGCAGCTCGGCAGCAGCGAAGAAGCCCCCGCAAAACCCATCATCTTCAAAAAATCTCTTCTGTTCTGCTTATTCATATTTGCTCCTATAATCTTCAAATTTCGCATTTTTGATTCGGCCACCAGTATATTGCGGGCGTGGCAAAGAGTCAACCCCATACAGACCCGGCTATTAGTCTGTCACGATTGAATCTGTGGCTTGTCATTCTGAACCCTTCGCTGCGCTCGGAATGACACGCCAGGTTTTGTCAGTGCCTTAGTCTTATGTCTTTAGTCTTAACTAATTGTACATGAAATAGACAGTTGCGTTGCAGTCGGTATCTACTTTGACGCGGACCCAGTGTGCGGAGAACGCATCGGGAAACTCGTGGTGCTCGTAGGCGTTGCGGGCGGGGACCGAGATAGCCTGATATTTCTTCCAGGTTCCGTTGCCGAGGAAATCAACCTCAATGGTAAAGTGGACGGTCGAATTTGCATCGTGGGCAAGATGGACGACTTTCTTATCGAACCCGGTCATAAGGAACGGGTCTGAGACGTCTCCGGCCTTTACGGGTGTTTTCCACCAGGGTCCACCCCATCCGGCGGGCTTGCCCATCCGCCAGAGGTCGTCGATATTGCCGAACCACAGGCCCGACTGCGGCTGACCCTCATCGTGGTCTATCTGGTCGCCCGCCATTACAAAAAGACCCCGCCAATAGCAGAAATCCGGCACAACGCGAAGATGGCTGCAGATCGGACGAATGCCCCAGAGCTTGCCTTCATAGACAAGCGCCGGCAGATCATAGAACATTCCGTGCACGTCCATCAGGAACCGCTCGGTCTGCGCGTGGCGAATCCGCATCCACTCGGTATTCCAGGTATGGTCCCATCGGTGGCTGGCCTTTGGCAGCAGGTATCGGGACCATTTGCCGCGATTGAACACCCTCAGAATAACCGACGACTTATTCCAGCCTGTCGCAAAGATCACAGTCCCGCCGTACCCCGGACCTCCTCCGCCGCCTACTCCAATAAAGGGGTTTCGCTCGATGACCGTCCACTTCTTGCCGTCCCATTCGGCGAGGCGTCCGGCGTTGCGTTGTCCAAGAAACTCCTTCTCATCGTACGTATTATTCGCCACGACCACTCGCCCGGCCGCACTGAAAGCACCCTTGAAATGCGCCTTTGTCCCTTTCGGAAGCTCCAGCTCCTTGACCAGGTTGAACAGCCTCTCGGCCTCCAACGTATGAACGTCCACCTCCCAAAAGCCGCCCTCCATACCAAGGAAATAGACCTTGTTCTTCGGGTCCGTCAGATGAGTTACGGTGGCGGTCAGTCGATACCGCTTGAGTGCCTCGATAGTACGGACGTTGCCGTCGGCGTCAATTGCGTGCGGCCCGATGAATGCCTGGCCCGAAGGCCAATGCGCCATCCGGTTTGCAAACGTCCCCGTGACGGAGGCCGGATAACGACGCATCGTCATATCGTCGCTGATCTCGTAGAGTCCTAAGCCTTGGCCCCTGATATGGGAAACATAGCCAACGGCCCACAGCTTTTCCGCCCACGGAATCAGGGCTCCGATGCCGGCCTCGGAGTCGCTGCCGAGTCCTTTGGCCATCACCGCCATCTTCGGGAAGACACCCTTGACCTGAATCGGCTCCTGCGGGGCAGCCGCAGACTGCCGGTCATTCTCTTCGAGGTGCATGAGGTATCGACAAAGTGCCTCGGCAAGATGACGCCCGAATGCCCTGGCGGCATCGGCGGTAACGGCCCGGCCCCGGACGTTGGCATAGGGTATTTCGATTGTTGTCGCGAGGGTTACGCCTTCGAGTCCTGCCGCCCACCTGCTGCAGCTTTTGCCGCCGCGATAGTTCCCGGACGTGTTCCAGGCCAGGCCAAACGGCAGGTTATCCGCGTCGTCATAAGGTAGCGAACTGCTCCGGCCGTCCGTACGCAGCATCGCGCCGAATTTGCGCTGGCGGGCCCACATATCCTCATCGGCACTGCCGACCAGATAGATAACTTCGTTGTGCGGCCCGCTGATGTACGGGCAGTGCAAGTCCAATGTCACCCTCAGCTTGCCGTTCGACCAGTTCGGCACAAAGGTCCGAAGCGCAGCGACCGACGGATAAATACTCTTGGCTATGTAGTCTCGATTATGGTCGTGGGGGCGGCGGTTCTTGCCCTGGTCGCCATTCTCGACGCCGTCCTTATCCATAAAGGGGACCGCCATGAGCTCGGCGTTGCGGCGGAACCACTGTCCGAGCGCGTCATTGGCGAGAACTGTATCGAGCAGACCTTCCAAAACATAACTGGCAATCGACTCACAGGCGTGGTGACGTGCGGTCAGTAATACGCGATGCCTGGCCGCCCCATCCATCCTGCCGGCGTGCAATCGCTCAACACCCCTGCCGTTGCGAGTGCTGCAAAGCCGGCGCACCGACAGGTGCGGATCGTCTGCGTGGCGTTTCAAAAATGCCTTGAGGTCTGCGTATTGATAAGGTATTGCAAAGCAGAACCGTACCTTATTCGGCTCTGAAGCGAACGTATAGCTAAACGAGGCGTCTTTCACGGCGTCGGCTCCCAGCCAGGACCAGGTCCTGCCGGCGTCGAGGCTCACCGCCGGTCCTCGCACGCCGATCGGATTCTTGTCGGTGAATTCGAACCGCAGCGTCCGCCCTGCCGCACCTCTGACCCGAAAGTTCCAGTAGAACCACCATCCCTCCGTATCACGCAAGTCCTGCTTAATATACACCGTATGGGCTTCAATGCGTCCGACAATGATATTGCCGCCCGGGAAATTGGCGTCAACGATGATCCGGCCGGCACGTGCCTGTACAGAATCAAGACCCTGAGCCTGCTCACACCCGCCGGCGATGACCACCAACATAACAGCCAGAACAAGCCAACCTCTGTAATTAAAGCGAATATCCGCCGGGCCGCGCGTTCGGGCACCCGACAATACGCCCTGATGTTTCATAGTGACTTCCCTTTGAAAGAGTTTCCATTTATGCCAAAAAGGACGTTGGATAAAGAACGAGCCACAATGTATTACGCCGACTCGGCTATGTCAACCCCGCCGCAGCAGAACGTACACTCCGGCATCCCGAGCGTTCGCCGGTTAACTAAAAACGGGGCCTATACCGAACTAATCAGTATAGGCCCCGGACTGGTGCGAATCCTCTCGGCTGTCCCATCAGGGAAGCCAAGTTAGCTGCTTTCAACGCCGATTAGGGAAACATATCCTCATCAAGCCATACGTTCATCAATTCAGCGTAGTCCTTGAAGTTCACCTTCCTGGAGCCCTCCACCTCACCGGCATACAACTCTGCAGGCGAGAGCACCGGGCGATAGTCGCTTACGCTACCTAAGGTTCCGTCCATAATGCTCGCAATCTCAGTCTGCGATAGGCCCTTGTCGTAGATGCGGACGTCATCGATCAGGCCGACGAAGAAGTAATTGTGAGCAGGTGTCTCATTCGCCCCTGCACCAACCAAAAGCTCTTCCGCATCGTTCACCATAAAGGAGGTGCCCGTTGCTTCGCCGACCAATGCTCGATCTACGTATAATCGTTTTGTACCGTTAACAAATACCGCCGCCAGGTGAACCCACTGGCCGGCGTTCACACTTGGCCCGGTTATCCCATGCCATCCCGTACCAGTCCCGGTCCAGAACTCCCACACGTCGCCGGGAGTTGCATAAATAATGTAACCTCTTTGAGGATAGTCATTCCGGCAGCTGAGCGCAGCTCTATAACCAGTACTTCCGAAGGCAACATTGGCCCAGAGGCTTGCTGTGAAACGTTCCTGCGGGTTCAAGAAATCACTGTACGGTACGCTCATCTCGTCACCGACACCGTCAAATTCTAACGCACCGCTTCCTACATGCCCCGCCACCCACAGCGGGTCACCATTAAGGGTGCCATGATTGCCCTTGCCGGAGCTGTCGTTGGCGTCGCCGTCAAACTTGTACCAGGCCATCAGTGGAGGGCCGACGCGGTCGCTGGCGAGCCAGTCGCGGGACATTACGTCGAGCTCTTTGTAGTCGATGACGCAATCGCCGTTGGGGTCGCCTTCGGGAGCGAAATCAGCCAAGGCGAAATCGGCATCACGACGCG
>JAGMDR010000109.1 GCA_023128595.1 Planctomycetota bacterium
ACGAAATCCTAAATCCGAAACAAACTCAAAATTCCAATTTTCGAATTTAGAAATTAGAGTTTCGAATTTCCTCCGGCTGGTAGCCGGAGGCAATGGGCCCGGGTAGATTCGAACTACCGACCTCACGCTTATCAGGCGTGCGCTCTAACCAACTGAGCTACGAGCCCGCACATTGGTCACACTCAATCTGCAGCCGTCAACGCCTTTCAGCGTTCATAGCCACAATCGGCTTTCGCGGTCGGTTATAACGATAAAATTTACAAAGAGCAACAAAAAAACCGCTACATAAACTGCCAGCGGTTTGTGGTCCCGATAACATTGTGCCTATCGGCAGTTTACAGCAAAAAACAAAGCATTATATAGGTTTTTTTCAATACCCTACCCTCATACTCTGTCTACGGCTACAGCACTACTTAGCCACCCTTTACACTTATAGTTTATTACGGTATCGACATACAGTCAAGTTCTTTTCAGGGATTTTTTTAATTTTTATTTCCTGCCGCTCTTTTTACGCCAATTAACCGATTTTGTTCGATAATCACGCGTCGCGATTCCCCCTGGACAAGAGTACCCAAATGTGGTATAATGCTCGTTTCAGAGGAGAATAAGGGCTTGAACGCCGTAAATCTGCAATCTGCGGCTGTCGAGGGCGGAACCGCGTTTTGGCTGCCGGTGATGGGCTTTATGAAGGCCTCTGTTGAGAGTTTTCCGGTGCGAAACGGCCCGGATACGATCAGAAAGGGTTTGCCGATAGCCTTTGGCCGAGAAATGCACACGATTGCCGGGATGGAGAACGAGGCTAAATGAGGTGGATGTTTGCGTTATTTGTGGTCATCGCCTCGGCTCTGACATCGGTTTGTGGAGCCGGGTTCCAGGTAAATACGCGAACTACCTACAAGCAGAGTGTTCCCGCTATCGCTATGGATGCAGACAGCAATTTCGTGGTGGTCTGGAGGAGCTACCGCCACGACGGCGACTCGGGGGGCATTTTCGGCAAGCGATTCGACCCAAATTGCAGCCCGGTGGGCACCGAATTTCAAATCAATACCACAACTTCCGGCGACCAGACAGAACCCGCCATAGCGATGGACCAGATGGGCAACTTCGTCGTGGCCTGGCACGGTCCGGGAGTTAGCGAGGAAGATGTTTTCGCCCGGCGATTCGACGCCAACGCCGAGCCTCTTAGCCAGGAATTCCGCGTGAACAGCTTCACCGACAACAGGCAGCGGTTTCCGAAGGTCGCCGTGAGCCGGACGGGCGCCTTTGTCGTCGTGTGGGAGAGCGAAAAGCCGGATGCCGAAGACTATGTATGGGCCGCGGCCGGCCAATTGTATAATGCGAACGGTACGGCTATCGGCAATGAGTTCCAGCCCGGCCAGATTCCCGATTGCCGTTATCCGGATGTGGCAACGGATGCACACGGCAATTTCGTGGTCGTATGGATGCACGACACGAGCAAAAATGCAATAATGGCCAAGCTGTATGACGCAGACAGCACGCCAAGGACGGATCCCTTTAAGGTAAGCTCCGTTGGTTTCGGCTCGATCACCCGCCCGTCCGTTGCAACCGACAGCAGCGGCAATTTTGTCGTGACCTGGGACGGACACCATCAGTGGGCCAGCTTGGACGACATCCACGCCAGATGGTACAAGTTTGACGGCACGGCGATGGACGAGCAATTCCTCGTCAATACGACGCTTGGCCGTGCACAGCAAAGGCCGCGGATTGCCATGACCAGCCAGGGGGAATTTGCAATCGTCTGGCACAGCCAAAGCGGCGTCGAGGATAACGGAAAAGATGTGTTTGCACAGCGATATAACGCCTCGTGCACCCCGGTCGGTTACGAAGCTCAGCTCAACAGGTACACAGCAGACGACCAGAAGTACGCTGCGGTTGCAATCGCACCAACCGCTAAGTTTGTCGCCGTTTGGCAAAGCGACGGCCAGGATGGCTCCGACTACGGTATATTCGCCACAAGCAGCGCGAGGACCTGCCCGGCGGATTTCAGCGACGACGGATTCGTAAACTTCCTCGACTACTGCGTATTGGCCGAAGAATGGCGCACAAACGGCGATTCACTTACCGCAGATTTGATCGCGGACAACATAATCGACCCTCGTGATTTGGCCGAGTTCTGCCGCTGCTGGCTTACCCCCTGCCAGAACTGCGGCGAACCGCAGTGAGCGAGGCATCTCTAAGACCGTCCAACAAAAAGCAGGGTTCCTCTCTGTCATTCCCGCGAAAAGCACGCCCTGAGCGGAGCCGAACGGGCGGGAATCCAAGAGTGCCGAGCAGGCAAAAGTTTCGTCTTGGTATGGCCGCTAAGTAGCCCAAAAGTCCCACTCCGCCGGCGAAAAAACACCCCCAAGAACATTTCTCCCAGGAAAATTGCACCCCGAATTGTGTTGCTGATGCGTGGGATTGCAGGTATAATAAAGGAAATTGCACTATTGTTCCAACGCGTAATGGGCGGTTTGATTGTTTGAACTAAAGCGAGGAAATGACCATGTCTAAGCGACAACAAAACGAAAGGGGCAAAATGACGCCGGGCGGCTTTACGCTGATTGAGCTGCTTGTGGTTATATCAATAATCTCTGTGCTTATGTCTATCCTTATGCCGGCGTTATCCGGTGCTCGCGAACACGGCAAACGCGTGCACTGCCTTGCAAATCTGAGGAATTTCACGCAAGGCTGGATTATGTACGCCTTTGAAAACGACGACGACCTTTGCTCGGCCGACACCGACTGGGACGTTCCGCCGGCAAGCCACTGGGTCGCGGACGGCCCGGTAATGCCGAGCAACCATATAGGCGGCACCGAGAAGGCAATTGAAAACGGCGTCTTCTGGCCTTATACCGCCCAAACGCTTGATCTGTACAAGTGCAAAAGCGACAGCAGCGAGCTTCTCCGCAGTTATTCAATCTCCCGCGCAATGAACGGCAAGACCTGCAATTGCGAGCACGACAACATAAAACCCTTCAAGAGCTGGACCGAAATTCAAATGCCCACGAAAAAGGTGGTCTTCATCGACGCCGGCAGCCGAACGAAATGGATTGAAGGCTCCTTCTGCTCGATCGAGCAAATCGACGCGATACCGCCCAAGTGGTTTGTCAGGGACAGCCGAAACATAACCGCAAGACACAGTAACGGGTGCAACATGTCTTTTGCAGACAGCCATTGTGAGTACTGGAAATACAGCGACCCCAGGACAGTCGATCTGGCGAATTGGCAAATAGGACCGGACGAGGCGTCACCCGAGAACTATGACCTCGAACGCTTCGTTCAATTGCTCATGGGCCGGCAATAGTAAAATTGTTTCCGTAGCGACTGGTTTCACTGCGGCACGGACTGCTGAAGGATATTGCGATGTCATTTCAAATTCCCGACTGGCTTCGATACGACATTCAAAAGAAACTCGAACGCCTGCAGAGCTGGTGGAAGGATCTGGCTCTCAGGAGATGGGCCAACGACAACCCAAAATTGGTGCTGGCGATGGCCTCGGCATCGGTCCTTCTGCTGCTGGTGAGTGTTATATGGTTGGCCTGGCCCGAAGAGCCGCCGCCGGTCGTGGAATATGAAAAGGAATGGTTCTACGATTTGAATACCGGCGTCCTTTTCTCCGCACAGAAGGACCAGACACCGCCCATCGAGACCCCTTCGGGTCCGCTGCCCGACGGAACCCCGGCAGGTGTCAGGGCATACGTTCTGACTTACGTTGACGAGCCGAACGAAGCCGAGCGATTTATCGCGTTCCTGGAAACTACCGACCCGCGGACCCGCAATGACACTCCCGATACCACCGGCAGGCCCGTCAGTGGCGCCAAACAATGGGGCAGGGGCAAGCTCCTTCGCAGGCTCAAGGACGAAAGGTGGGTCCCGGCCAACAGCTTCTATGGACAAGCAATCTTAAAGGAGGCCTTCACACCCAACGAAAACGGAGAGACACCTTACTACTATCCGCCCAAATAAAGCTCATTGGCCCGCGACTTCACCAAATCTCCGCGCCATCTCATCGAGAATAAGCCGTTTTGCATCCTCCAAAGGCCCGGGCAGATAAGTCCCCGCAGCCACTTTATGGCCGCCGCCCCCGAACTTCTGCGCGATTTTGCTGACATCGACGGCGCCTTTGCTCCGCAGCGAACACCTGATTCGGCCGTCTTTAAGCTCGACAAACAGGGCCCATGCTTCGAGCGTGCCTATCCGGTGACATTCGTTAATCAGGTTCTCCGTGTCCTCGTACGCCGCGCCGGTCCGCTCAAAGTCCCGCCGCAATATGTGCTGGCTCGCGAATTGACCGTCAAAGTGCAGTTCGAGTGTCTCGAGCATCGCAAGCATCAACCTGAAGCGCGCGTACGAAAAGTTGTGATACAGCTTGTCGTATATCTCGGTCGGCTTCGCACCGGCTTCAATCAGCTCCGCACAAGTGTTATAGACCCTGCTGTTGGTATTATTGAACTGGAACCAGCCGGTATCGGTCGCTATCGCCACGAAGAGCGCCTGGGCCATTCTTTCCGTAATTCCCCAGCCCGTGTATTTCGCCAGTTCAAATACAATCAGGCCCGTCGCCGCGGCCGTCGAATCAGCCAACCGGACCTCGCCGACGCCGTCGGACGTCACGTGGTGGTCGATTACGAGAACAGGCTTGTCGTTTTGCTTGATATATTCTTCAAGATCGCCCAACTGGCCGTAGCTGTCCGCATCGACTATTATGATCAAGTCAAATTCACCGAGCCGGCCTTTCTTGAGCTGTTCGACCGTTACGTCTTCGCCGAGCACCGGTGCCTTCTTCGCAAAGACAAACTCGTACCATTGCGGAACCGGCGACAGCATAAGCGGCCGTACCTTTTTGCCCAAAGCCGCCAGCGCATCACAAAGCACCGCAACGCACCCGCACGCATCCCCATCCGGCTTCGTATGCGTCGTTATCAAGACACCGCCGGATTTGGCAATCAAACCAACCGCTCTTACAAAGTCGTCACTATTGACCATTGTAGTACTTGCCCAATCAAAAATTATGTGCGATGCAGTTCTTAAAGCTCATATAGTCCGCGCATCTCAGCCGCTTACCAATCGTCCCAATTCCGCCTCTATCCTCTCGGCCAGAAACATCTTCAGCAAAGACTGATACGGCACGTCCCTCTTGTTCGCAAGGAGTTTCAGCTCTTCCAACATCATCTCCGGCAGCCTGATCGAAATTGTCTTGACCGAAGGCTTGAGGTTCGGCAGGGTAACCTTCCCGGCTCTGCCTGTGCCGAAGTAGTCCAGCGCCGAATGAGTCGCCCAGAATTTGTGCTCCTGCTCTTCGTTCTTGAACCTCGGCAAACGCTTCTTATTGGTTCTGCTCATAGAAATTCCTTTCCTTGCGATTCATATCCCTTGCGGAGATGACTCTAAGGCTCTTCTTTCGCTTTGCAAATATGATCGCAAGCAATCTTCCGGCGTCGGTGCTCCCGAAAGCCGCAAATCGCCTTTCCGAGGTCGAATGCTTCGGGTCCCCGGTTACAATCAGCGGCTGGGTGAAGAATACCTGCTCGCATTCGACCGGACTGACCTTGTGCTTTAGCCAGTTCTTCTCGATATTGCCCCGGTTCCAGTCAAACCCGGCGCAGTCCATCAATACGTCTATATCGTCCATCCCACCCTAAGTATATAATAGTTATATACATGCGTCAAGCGGTTTTTTTACAATATTTGCCCACATAGATTCCTGACTGTCAGCACGGGGGCATTCGTCGCACTTTCTGGCAGGATGTGCGCTGCACACCACAATCACTTTTGCGAACCGGCTTCCAACAGCTCCTTTACCTTCTCGCAGTCTCTTGCAATCTGGGCGGAGAGGTCCGACTCGGTCTTGAACTTCCGCTGGCCGCGTATTCGCTCGACGAAATCCATCGCCAGGTGCTTGTCATACAACTCAGCTACATTCTCGGCCAGCAGATGTGCCTCTATTAACAGAGTCTGTCCTTGGCCGTAGGTTGCTGTCCGCCCGATACTAAGCGCAGCGGGTATATTCGCCTCGGCCGAGAGTATCTCTTCGGCGCTATCTGCCGTTGCCGCGAACCCGGCATAGACGCCCTCGGCCGGAACCATCTGGCCTGGCAGCTTCATATTCGCAGTTGGAAAACCGAGCCTTTTGCCCTTGCCCCTGCCGGCCACGACCTTCTCGATGAGCCGGTACGGTCTGCCCAAAGCCGCCACCGCATCGCCAGCGCTGCCAGCGGCCAGCAAGTTGCGAATCAACGTGCTCGACACCGCCGCCGTCCGGCCGCTGGAGAGACAAACTTCTTTAGGCGGGACTATCGAGACCTCGAAGCCGTTCTTTGTGCCTGCCCCGACGAGCGTCTCGATGCTTCCGCTTCGGCCGGAGCCGAAATTGAAGCTCTCGCCCTCAACCACAAGGCTCGGTTCAATACCGTCCACCAGGAACCGCCGGATAAATTCTTCAGCAGATAAGGCCAGAAGCTCCGGGGTGCTTTCCACAACTAAAAGGTAAGCCGCCCCAAATTCCGCCAGAAGATGCGCCTTCACATCCAACGGCGTCAAAACGCCCGGGGCCATTTCGGGCCGCAAGACGGTAAGCGGGTGCGGCTCAAGGGTCATCACGACCAGCGGCACTGCCCTCTCGGCGGCCGCCTTCTTCGCAGCGACGAGTACCTCCTGATGGCCGAGGTGCATGCCGTCGAAATTCCCAATCGTCAGCACACAGCCCTTCTCGACCTTCTCCAACTGCGAAATACCTGATATCGTCTGCATGATTACCGTTCTCTTGCGTTCAACACTATACCGGTGGCATTAACGTCTTGTTCGGCACGCTCGAATCAGCGCGCCGTAAATCGCATCCCTGCTGCGTACATCGTCGCCAGCCTCCGGATGCCATTGTACAAATAATCCAAATCCGCCCTTCGTTCGCTCGGCCGCCTCGATAACACCATCTTCGCTGCGAGCCACAATCCTCAGTCCTTCGCCCAAATCCTTGATCGCCTGGTGATGGTTGGAATAGACGCGGACCCGATGCGTGCCGAGGATTTCCGCCAGGAGGCTGCCCGGCTCCACCCGGACGGTGTGATAGCCGCGGTGCTCTACCTGTGTTCCGACCTGCGACGGGATATCCTGGATAAGCGTCCCCCCGGCCACTATGTTCGTAAACTGCATCCCTAAGCAAACGCCTAAAATCGGCTTGCCGCTATCGAGCCAGCGGGCAATCAGCCTTCGTTCGAACTCATACCGCTGCTTTGGTATCTCCTTGACCGTCTCGTGCGGCTGCTGCCCGTATGCAGCAGGTGGAATGTCCGCCCCCCCTACCAGCACCAGCCCGTCCAGCTCCTGTACATATCGCTCGATAATCTCGTCATCGTCGATAGTAGGCAGGACCACCGGCACGCCCCCACTGTCCGCGACGGCCCTAACATACGCAAAACCCACGGAAGTAGAAGCCGAGCCGCTCGCCTTATTGACCTTATAAACGCTCGTAATCCCAACAACCGGCCGCCGAGGCCCACGCCCCACCTGGCAACCGCTACAAGCCACCACCACAACCAACCAAAGCAGTACGAATCTAATCTTCATCCTTTGCCCCTAACGTCTTCTCACAACCGAACACAAACAGCCCAACCGAACCTTCCTCAAAGCCCTACTTTACCCGCCCAAGCCAAAATCCGCAACGCTTTTTGCTATCGTGAATTGGTGATTCGCGATTTGTAAAGGCCATCCGCTCTTTCACTGGGACACTGAAGCACAGAGTGATGGCCGAATCATCATTACTTCAATCACCGCGAACTCGTAGTCGCAAATCGAAATTTGCAAAAAAGCTAAGAAAATTTGCAACTTAGTTGCAAATTCGGTGTATAGGGTGTAGAATGCCGCTTACGTCAAGAGCGAACTGTTGTTGATACAGACTTTAGGTCGCTAACTACAGATGCAAAACAAGCTTACAGCCATTCTGGAAGAATTGAAGAGCCATGCACCGTTTACCTTGTTCGGGGCGTTGACGGGAATCGTGTGCATGCTGGTCTTCAAAAATCTCGACTACGATACGAGCCGTGTGCTGTTCTACGTATTTCACCCTGCTCACGTGGTATTAAGCGCCATCGTAACGGCTTCGATGTTTCAGCTTCACTCGAAAAGCCACAAATTCATCGCTGTCCTTCTGGTCGGCTTTTTCGGCTCAATCGGGATAGCGACCCTGAGTGATTCGCTAATTCCCTACGTTGGCGAGGTCCTTCTGGGTATGCACCTTCACGCCCATTCCCACGAACATACAGGTTTTGCCGAGCACGCCCACATAGGCTTTATTGAGGGTTGGTACGTGGTGATACCGGCCGCGATAGCAGGTGTCCTGATAGCGCGCTTCAGACCTAAGACAAAATTCCCACACGCAGGGCACGTTCTGCTGAGCACGTGGGCCTCCTCATTCCATATCCTTATGGCAATAAGCGGACAGCTCTCGGCTTGGAAACTCGCAGGCAGCTTCGGATTTCTATTTTTGGCCGTCTGGCTGCCCTGCTGTATCAGCGATATCGTCTTTCCCTTATTGTTTGTTAATTCGCCCGCCGGTATCGGATGCCACCATAAAAAGCCCGCGGAGGTCGAACAATGAGACGCGATTTGGATTTGCAGGCACGCCAGATACTGAAGACTGCAAAGCTCTACTGCACCGCAGGCAGAGTCGCTGTGCTAAGAGTGCTGCTCAGGGCCGACAAGCCGCTCCGCCAGGACCAGATCGCAAAACGATTAGGCAAAAAACGCTTCAACAAGGTTACAATCTACCGAACCCTGGAGTCTCTGTTGAGGGTCGGGCTGGTGCATAAGGCCTTTATGGCCGAGAGGGCCTGGCACTTCGAGTTGGCCCACAACTGCAGCGAGACCCAGTGCCATCCGCACTTTACATGCACAAAGTGCGGCAGCACGCACTGCCTGACGGGAATGTCTCTTCCTATGGTGAAAAGTCCACACAAAGGCTTTCATATTCATCGACAGCAAACCCGGCTCGAGGGTCTCTGCCCCGCTTGTGCTTAACAAGAATTTAATGTACAAACCCTGTAAATACCGATAAGGTCTTTGTAATGCGTAATCAACTTGGATTGACAATTCTCATGATAGCGGGTGCGGCGATTGCAGGCTGCCAGCCGTCCGCTGCCGGCCCCCCCGGCGGCCAACTGATTTCGGACAAACAGACCGTCAGTATTTATGAGCTTGCCGGGCTTCTGGGCCTCCGCGTGAGTGAATCGACCTCGACACACGTCACCCTCAAGAACTCGGCCAACACTGTAATGATTTTCACCTTCACGGGCGGCCAGGTATATCTCAATACGAAGTCGCTTGCCACGGTCGGCAGAATCGGCAGAAGCGGCGGCAAAATCCACGTGTCGAAGGCGCTCGTCTCGCAGATACGCTCGGCAATGCAAACCGCTCCGCCGGCGATTGTACGCCCCCGCAGCTTATCCGGCTGCGTCGTCGTTGACGCCGGCCACGGAGGCAGAGACCCCGGTGCAACAAGCTGTCTTGGATTCTACGAGAAGACGGTTAATCTACAGGTCGCCCGAAAAGTCGCCTCTTTGCTCAGACAAAAGGGACTCAAAGTCGTAATGACGCGGGACAACGACACCTTTATAGAGCTCCAGGAGCGGGCGGCGATCGCCAACAGATACAGCGCCGACCTCTTTGTAAGCATCCACGCCGACTCTTTCGCAAGCAGCTCCAGGCGTGGTTTCACAATGTACGTAGCACGCTCGGCTTCCTGGTCTTCCCGCCGGGCCGCCAATGCGATTGCCCGATCTATGGCGAAGACAGGCCTGAATAGTTGGGGAACCCGAAAAGCCGATTTTCGCGTCCTCGTCCACACCCGCGGACCCGCCGTCCTCATAGAATTGGGCTATCTCTCGAATTACACTGAGGCCCGCCTCCTGCGAGACAGCTCCTTCCAGAACCGCCTCGCACAAGCCATCGCAAACGGTATCACCGAATTCCTCGGCTAATGAGTAATAGACAAGCTGCATGCGCATCTCTATAATACGGCCATGCAGGTATATCCGTTAAAGTTCGAGCCGATTTTCAAGCGTCGGATTTGGGGCGGCCGGAAGCTGCGAGAGGTCTTCGGTAAAGACATACCCGCAGGCGAGAAGATCGGCGAAAGCTGGGAGCTGGCCGATCTGCCGGATGATAAATCCGTAATCGCAAACGGCGAGCTGGCGGGCCGCACCCTCGCCTCGGCAATTGAAGAATACCCCAAAGAAATAACTGGTGACGAAAACTTCTCGGGGCCTTTCCCTCTTTTAATAAAGATTCTGGACGCCCAGGATATTCTAAGCGTGCAGGTCCATCCCGACCGGGAAACCTGTCGGCGAATGGGCAAAGGAGAGCCCAAGACCGAGTGCTGGTATGTAATATCAGCCGAACCGGGGGCGGTTATTTATAAGGGATTGAAAAAAGGCATCAGCAAAGAGCAATTCACCCAAGCGATAGCCAAAGGCGGCGCTGCCGAGATGCTGGCGAAAGTCCCAGTCGAACCCGGCCAGTGCCATTTCCTCCCCGCAGGCACCCCGCACAGCATCGGACCTGGCCTTTTGATAGCCGAGATTCAAACGCCTTCGGACACCACCTATCGCGTCTTTGACTTCAACAGGGTGGACGATACAGGCAAGCCCAGAAAGCTGCACATCCCTGAAGCCCTGGAGAGCATCCACTTCGACGCCACCGGCGATGAGCTTGGCGTGACGACGGTCGGCCGCCTGGTCGATTGCGACTACTTCAAGATAGACGAAGGTCACCAGGCCGAAGACGGCGAGCTGCTCCTCTTGCCAGGCATAATGATAACGCTGCTAATCCTCTCCGGCTTCGGAATAATCGAGCAGGCTGATGGAGATTCCGTCGAACTCAGGGCCGGTAACACCATGCTCGTCCCCGCTGCTTACGAGGGAGCAGTGCGATTCGGCTCCGATACGCAGTACCTGATTGTGACTATTTGAGTTGTAACATACTATTAGAACCATAAATGGAAACAGCCGATGGTCAAAACCGGCAGCAGTCCTATGACATCCGACAATATCAGGGCCGGCTACATCGCCGTTCTCGTAGCCGCGGCTGTGCTCTACGTGGCGACTTGCGCCCCGGGACCCGTCTGGCAGGACAGCGGCGTTATTCAGTATCGCGTATGGCACAATGATATTGCCGGGCGCCTCGGCCTGGCACTATCACATCCGCTTTTCTACATAATCGCCATCGCCGCCAAATACATACCACTCGGAGAATTCGCCTACCGCGTCAACCTGACCACCGCGCTGGTCTCAGCCCTGGCCGTTGCAAATCTGTTCCTGCTCCTGCGGTTATGGCTCAAAAGCACTCTCCCCGCCCTGGTTGGAGCCTTGTCACTCGCTCTCTCGCATACCTTCTGGCGACACGCAGCCATCCCGGAAACCTACAACCTGAGTATGGCCCTGCTTTTCTTTGAGCTGATAATTCTCCTGCAGTACGCCAAAACAGCGCGCCCAACCTGGCTGTACGCGCTGGCCTTTGTAAACGGCCTTGCAATAGCAAATCACATGCTCGCTTCAATTCCTTTTATCTGCTACCTCGTCCTCCTCGTGGCGCTCGCGGCCCAAAAACGTATCAGCGCCAAGCACCTCGTCGCAATGGCCTTTCTGTGGGCCCTCGGGGCGCTGCCTTTTGAGTATCTAATCGTAAAAGATATTCTCCAGCGGGGCGATTTCTGGTCCACTATGGCCTCGGCCGCCTTTGGCAAAGGTTACAAAGCCGACGTTCTGAATATCTCCCTGTCCATGTCGATAGTAAAAGAGAATCTGATGTGGATGACTCTCAACTTCCCGACGCCGAATGTGCTGCTCGCCTTTGTCGGCATATCGGCCTTGCACAGGCTCTCGCCGAAGCGGTGGTTCGCAAGGATTATACTGGCGCTGTTGGTGTTGTTTCTGGTTTTCGCCTTTCGCTACAGCATCGTCGATCGCTACGCATTCTTTATCCCCTTTTACTGCATTGTTTCGGTTCTGATTGCCGCCGGAACCCACAGAGTTCTCAGCCGTAATCGCCGCAGTAATCTGGGCTTGGTCATAGTGGCGCTTTGTCTGCTCACTGTGCCCGCCTACATAGCCGCCCCGAAGGTGGCGAAGTGGTTGGAAATTTCCAGCGGACGCACCAGAGAAATCCCCTACCGCGACTATTATACATATTTCTTGCGGCCCTGGAGGACCGGCTACCACGGCGCCGAGCGATTTGCGAACGAGGCACTGGACATCGCCAAGCCGGGCGCGGTGATTTGGGCCGACACCACGACGGCACCGCCGCTCTTGTACGTCCAGGAGGTCAAGGCAAAGCGAACGGACGTCAAGATCATATCCGATATTGGAGAAAGTGCCGGCTCGCCTAAATTCAATGAGGGGACTGTTGATAAACTGTTAGCCGAAAGAGCAATTTATGTGGTTTCTCGTGTCGAGGGATATTATCCGAAACTCCTGCGTGATCGATGCGACTTGGAGGCTGCCGGTGTTATCTACCGTGCAGTTCCAAAATAATACGAGGGTAAGTTTATGGGCAAAGTTGCCGTCATAAAGACAACGCCGCAAACCGTCCTGCAGGACGTGGCGGCAGTTATGGAGCTGGCCGGCGTCCGGGACACGCTGGATACCGCTGCAACCACCATCCTAAAGAACAACCTGTCGTGGCACCTGATGTACCCCAGTGCCAACACCACCCCATGGCAGCTCGAGGGCACGATACTCGGCCTGCACAAGGCCGGATTCAAGGACCTCGTGTGCGTCGAGAATGAGACGGTGGTTACCAGCGCCGAAACAGGTGAGATACTCAATAAGCAAAGGCCGATCTGCGAACACTATAGCGTCCCTGTTAAGTACAACTTCAAGCCGTCAGATATGAAGTGGCAGCGGTACGAGCCAAAGGCAAAGATGATTGTGCTCGATGAAATCTTTCCGAAAGGCATTTACATACCGGACTATTTCCTCGGCAAGAATATCGTTCATCTGCCGACCGTCAAGTGCCACATCTACACGAATATTACAGGTGCCATGAAGAATGCCCTCGGCGGCCTGCTGGACAATAAACGCCATTACTGTCACTCAAAAATCAATGAATCGCTCGTAGATTTGCTTGCCATTCAAAAGGAAATTCACAAGGGGATTTTCGTAGTGACCGACGGCACAACCGCCGGCAACGGCGCAGGACCAAGAACAATGGTTCCCGTGACGAAGAACGTCCTCCTGGCCTCCGACGATTGTGTCGCCATCGACGCCGTGTGTGCAAAAATGATGGGCTTCGAGCCGATGGATCACAAGTTCATCCGATTGGCCCATGAGCGAGGGCTGGGCACCGGCCGGTTCAGCGAGATCGAAATCCTCGGCGACATCGACGTCGAAAACCAAAACTGGGGATTTGTCACAGGCGACAACGTCGCATCGAGCGTGGGCAAGCTGTTCTGGTTCGGACCGATGCGATGGCTCCAGAAGCTGATGTTTCATACGCCGTTGGTATATTCCTTCATCTTCGCATCGGCGATTTACCACGACAAAATATGGTATCCGCTCAAGGGCAAAAAAATCGCCAATAACTGGCTCAAGACCAGCCCCTGGGGCCAACTCTTCGCAGACTACCGCCCCGGCCGGCCCAGCCAGTCTCTGCGGTGAGTCCGCGGCTTAATACAACACTTCACTGCTCAACCCGGTGCAAAAGCGCTTGCTTTGTGTCGCCGGCGTCCGTATAATACTGTCGTCGGGATAGACTATGAGAAAAACGCATTATGGTCTTAGCACGAAATTCTATAAAAGAGCATATCCAGAAAATGGTCAGCCGCATTGTTGCGCAGTTTTACCCAGAGAAGGTTATCCTCTTCGGCTCGCACGCATCTGGGGCGGGTCGGCCGGACAGTGATGTGGACTTGCTTGTCGTTATGGACGTCTGCGGCTCAAAACGCCAAAAGGCCCTCGAGATCGGCGTGGCGCTGCACGATATTCCTATTGCCAAGGATATCGTAGTCGTTACGCCTGAGGATTTTGAATGGCGCAAGGACGTCGTCGGTACGATCGAACGCCCTGCGTCACGCGAGGGGACATTGCTCTATGCACGCCAATAGCCGGACGATCGCCGTTGCTCGCGAATGGGTCATCAAGGCGGAGAATGACCTCAAGAACGCTGCGCACACGCTGAAATTGGCCAAAGCACGCCCCACCGACACAGTGGGATTCCACGCCCAGCAGTGCGTCCAGAACTATCTCAAGGTCCTTCTCGTGTGCAAAGGAGGCGCGTTGCAGCGACCCAGGAAATAACGGCCCCAACACACAAAATGACCACGCCAAGAAGCCCCCTCGGGCAGGCTCTTCCAAAACTACAAGCCCGCCCAACTCAATGCCTAAGCTGATTCGCACTGACTCGGCAGGCAGACCACGCACCAAAAACCCCGCAAAAGGCTCCTCACCCCTTTTAGGCTCTCTATTATGCTCTGGCCCTCCCGGTTTCATCCCAGAAAAAATGACTCAGTCCGATATCCAGTCCAAGGTTCTGAGGCGTCCATATCCAGAAACTAAGTCCCGTTATATACTCCTTCCTCTACCGACCATCAGACAGTTGACGACGGCTTGATAAACACAAGAGCACTTTCAGCCGATATACCAGGTGGTGAAACAATATCGATACATACGCCGCTATCGGGGCAACCAATATGGGAAAAACAATAAGACTATCATTGGCTATTCCAAATGAACAAGTAGTCGAACTAAAGCTGAAAGACCGGTCAGGTGTAGCCGGAACTCTTCGGTTTTCGGAACAATCTATTGAATGGTCTCCAAAACACGACAAAGGAGGGAAAACACGGCACCTGAAGTGGACCGAATTCGGCGAGTTGATGATGAAGAAAGGCCACACCAGACCACTCTAATAGGCCGCGGGCATTTAACGAGTCACGGAAGGTTATGGTGGAATGCTCATTCACCACCACCTCTCGTCATACGCACGCGCGTGAGAATTATCTGCCGGTAATTTCTTAGTCTTGTGGCTCAGGCACAAAACGCCGCTTGCGCCATATATCAAATCCTTCCTCAAATGTCTTAGTGGATTTCTCATCGTAACTGTACACATCGAGCCATCCCTTGCCGTCCCACTGCCTGTATTCTTTGGCCAGGGATTTGCCATCTTTGCTGATGGTGTATTCAACCTCAACCCAGTCGTGGGATCCATCAAGGCTCCAGTATTCCCTTACCAACAGTTTCTTCCCAGAACGCTCTTCAGAGAGGATTTTGAACTGTACTCTTTGGTCGAGCTTGGTGGCGGTATCCGACAAAAAAAATGTTCCTGTTTCGAGTGAATTGTCCACGAAATAGTGCAGAGTCTCACTACCACCCCTCCAATACCCTTCAAGTCTGCTGGAGGGCGTGGACAAATGCCGCTTCCATACAGAAGCTCGTGTATCTTTGATGGGGGATGGGGACCCGAATCTCACACCGATTGCTATGATGAAAATCATCAGAAGAACGATAAGAGCAAGCCATTTGTACTCTTCTTTGGCATCTATTTCGTTCTGCTGGTTTTTGGCCGCGACCCCACATTCGACCTTCTCGCCTTGAACATGGTCTGCCGTATCGGATTGTCCAACAGCCGCACATTCTGCTACGGAGGCAGCGTGTGGAACAGCCATAGATGATGAATCCTCCATACTTTCTTCTGTGCCAACTTGCTCAATGGTCGTCTGTTGAACAACAGAGTTGCTCTGCACCTGCTGCCCATCACTAACCATTACCGGCTGAACCTCCTCATGGTCAACATTAGTTCTCTCGGCATCGGAGTTTTGCATGATTGATTCTCCTTGAGTGGCAATCTGCCTTTCCGCTTCTTCTGATTCAGTTGGTGCTTTTTCAGAAACCACTGCAACTGGCTGAGGTCCTCTGTCACCCTGGAGATCAGACTTCTCTCTTGCTCGTTTCCGCCAGCATTTACCGGACCAAAACAACGCACCTCCAATAGCTGTCAATGCAACAATTATTAGACGCGGGACACGGCCCTCCGTGGGTGGATTATTGTTCATACTCCAAAGCAAGCCAGCAAAAAACATTATGAGGAGTCCCCACGCGCGTTTTGAGTTTGTCTTATTCACCTTTTTTCCCTTGAAAGAGGTTGTTCAAGAAACCATAAATCCGGATCAGTAGGAGAAATCCCCATACCAAAAGATAAGACTATTTCTGGCCCTGCTGTATATCGACCATTTCCACAGAGAGCTTAATTTTGTCATCGTCGGGATTTAAGGGGTGAGGACCCGTTTTCTGTTGTTCCCCATCCGCGTCAATCTGTGTCTGAAGCTCCCCTTCTACAGCCAGACTTCGCTGTCGTAACGCACTATAATCACGGCGTAGTCAATGGGCCCCTTGATGCACGTGCAGACTGAATAGCGTGCATTGCATCATCGTCAAAGAGCCGCGCGCCACAAGAGCGGCACTTATAATGGCGAAGCCTCTTGACCGTCAGGCCCCCTGCAAGTCGGCAGGTCTCCACTGTTCGGACCATCTTGGCCTTTCCGCACTCAGGACAGGGCAGAGGTTCAGATGTCTGTGCTCTTTTTTGATGAGATGAGGACATAGTTGAAGCAGGCTCTTTTAACCTGCCGATTTTAGAGCCAGACTTCGCCGTCGTAGCGAAGCATAATCAGCTTGTCTTTGAAGCCGTCAAAGCGGATACGCGGTCTTTTGCCCAGCAGCTCTTGAAGTATCCATTTTGGGAAATTGGCGCCGGCCTTGATTGACAGAGGAACGCCGCCCCCGAATCGCGGATTTATCTCAATGAATTTCACCTTGTCGTCCGCCGTCAGAAAAAGCTGCAAAGTTATGACGCCGGGCCCGGCCCCGAGCGTTTCAACCAGTCGGGCAGCTTCGTCCATAATGTGAGCATTCTTTACCACCTGCCCCTTGCTCACCTCGCCGGCCCTTATTTCGATGCGCTTTCGCGGAACGACACAGCGAACCTTCGTACTAAGGTCCACATACGCATCGCACGTGTACTCGACACCTTCAACGTACTCCTGGCAGATCACGTTCGGTATCTTCTTGGCGTGGAACAACAGTTCCCTCCGATTTTTCACAATGGCGTTGCCTCGGCTGGCATATCCGTCCCACGGCTTGAGAAAGCACGGCCAATTCAACTTCTTCCGGGCCAAAGCCGAGTGAACACTCATAGTGACCGGAGTATCAAAACCGTTCTTGAGGAGGAAACGATAAGTCTTCCTCTTGTCCTGACACACATCGACCACGTCCGGGTTTGAGACAAGCACACGACAGCCCACCGCCGCGAACTTCGGCTCGTTCTGCGCCAGAAGCTTCAGGTCCAAATCAACCGTCGGAACCAGCAATTTCACCTTGTGGCGTTTGACAATCGAGAGCAGTTGCCCGATATAACCGGCGTGCGTTATCGGCTTGACCAGAAAACCCTTATCGCACAATTGCAGGGCGGAACTCAGCTCGCTCGTTTCCGTGCCGAAAAACGAAGCGCCCATCCTTAGTTGACCTGCAGCTCGACGAAAGCTATTGAGCAGCGAAACCCGCCGGCCAATGCACGTAAATAAGATGCCGAACCTCTTGGCCCCGGTCCCCAAACCTGATCCACAGCGTCGGCAAGCCGATAACTTTCCCATTATTCCTCCTGTTCTATCGTCACTACAGCATAATAGATGCCTCGGTATGCTAAAACGCAAATCGTCGATTGTCAAACAAAAATACTCTATTCTCTGATAGTCAATTCCTTTGACATTTCTACTGCATAGTCCTAAACTATGCGGTTAGGCTCGGCAGATGACTGCCGACAGGAGTTTTTTGCAGGATTTCAAACAAAATGATTATGGCTATGACTGGATTGTCGAAAACGCAGAGATTGTCGTCGATACCCGAAATGCTACGGCGGCGGCCCGCCCGGACGCAAGAAAAATTGTAAAAGCTTGAGCTTTACGAAAGGTCGCAATGCAGATTCCCATCCTGGATTTGAAGGCACAGTATGACACATGCAGGGACGAAGTTGTCCGGGCAATAACCGGCGTCTGCGAGAGTCAGGCCTTTGCTCTCGGCCCGGCCGTGGCGGAATTTGAACAAAAAGTCGCCGAATATTGCGCCTGCAAGCACGCAATAGGCGTCTCAAGCGGAACCGACGCCCTGCTCGTCAGCCTGATGGCCCTCGATATAGCCCCGGGCGACCAGGTTATAACTACCCCTTTTAGCTTCTTTGCAACCGCAGGCTCTATCGCCAGACTCGGCGCCAAGCCCGTCTTTGTTGATGTCGATCCGCATTCCTACAACATTGACCCGGACCGAATCGAGCAAAGAATCACAGAGAAAACTAAGGCGATTATGCCCGTGCACGTATTCGGGCAGATGGCCCAGATGAAGCCCATTACCGAAATTGCCCGCCGCCACAACATCGCCGTCATCGAGGATGCCGCTCAGGCTATAGGTGCAAGCCAGAACGGTACAAAGGCCGGCGCTTTTGGCCACTGCGGGTGCTTTTCCTTCTATCCGAGCAAGAACCTCAGTGCGTTCGGTGACGGTGGGTTGGTAGTCACCAACAGCGACGCCCTTGCAGATAAGATCAAGATTCTTCGCAACCACGGCCAAAACCCACCATACTTTTACGGGATAATCGGCGGCAACTTCCGTCTCGACAGTATTCAGGCCGCCGTACTCACCGTCAAACTCAATTACCTCGACAAATGGAACGAAAAGCGAAGGCGGCACGCCGCCCTCTATGACAAGATATTTGCCGATTCGCCTCTCAAACCGCCCAAGGTCGAGCCAAATAACCTCAGCATTTACCACCAGTACACCGTCACTGCGTCCGATAGAGACCAGTTGCAGAAATTCCTAACCGAGAACAAAATCAGCTCGGCCGTATTCTATCCGAAACCGCTCCATCTCCAGGATTGCTTCGCCGACCTTGGCTACCGCGAAGGGGATTTGCCCGTGGCTGAGAAGCTCTGCACCGAGGTCTTGTCGCTCCCGATTTATCCCGAGCTGACAGCCGAGCAGGTTGAATACGTAGCCAAAACCGCACTTGAGTTTTACGGATCGGATTGACCGATGGGAGAGAATTAAGTTGCTCAAAGCAAGTGAAAATCCGCCGATAATGTCGCCCAACGCAGAGTCGATTCGGGATTTCATCGGACACTGGTGGGTCGCTCATACCAAAAGCAGAAATGAAAAAGCCCTGGCCCACGACCTCGTCCACAGGGACATCAACTACTTTCTCCCGATGAACTGGAAGGTCCGCCGGCGGAGCCGAAGAACGATTAGGTCACTCCTGCCCTTGTTCAGCGGCTATCTGTTCTTCTGCGGCAATGAGAACCAGAGAGTTGAGCTGCTGCGAACAAACCGCGTCGCCAATCTAATCGAAGTCAACGACCAGCAAAACCTAATTGATGAGCTTGTCCAGATTGAGCGTGCCCTCCGGGCCGGTGCGCCGCTGACCCCCTACAAATATATCAAAGCCGGCCAACGCTGCAGGGTCATAGCCGGACCACTGACTGATTTGACGGGGATAGTCGTCAGAGCCAAAAATGCCACGCGATTACTCTTACAGATAGATATGCTCGGCCAGGCTGCCAGCGTCGAGATTGACGTCGATATGTTAGAGTTCCTCGATTGACGCCGGCGGGGCCTCTGCAATGGCCGCTATAACAGCGGGAACCGACGCACAATGTAAGTTAAAGTGCTTTTCTGACTTTACAGGCACCGCGTTGTTGCAATACAATCAGGGGCCCTAATGGACTGAAACCCAGATATTGAACCGAACCTCCGGCCTGGTAAGAGGCGTTTGAGGCCGAAACGACAGGAGATAACAATATGAAGATTTGTGTGGTTGGAGTCGGCTACGTCGGATTGGTTACCGCCGCCTGCTTAGCCGAAGCCGGCAACAGCATTGTCTGCGTCGATAAGGATGCCAAGAAGATCGCCGGCTTGAAGAATGGCATCATCCCCATTTATGAGCCCGGCCTGACCGAAATGGTCAAGCACAACCAGCAGTTGAACCGCCTGCATTTCACAGCCGACCTCAAATACGGAGTGGACAACTCGCTCATCATCTTTCTTGCGGTCGGCACCCCCTCGACACAGGACGGCTCGCCCGACACCTCGGCAATTCTCACCGTCGCCGCCCAGATCGCCGAGAACCTCAATGACTACCGAATCATCGTGACAAAGAGCACCGTACCCGTAGGGACCCACCAAAAGGTAACGGACATCATAAAATCGAAAACCCAAACGCCTTTCGATTACGTCAGCAACCCCGAGTTCCTAAAGGAAGGCGCCGCCGTCGACGACTTTATGAGCCCCGACAGGATAATCCTCGGCACAAGCAATCCGGAAGTCCGGCAGATAATGAGCCAGTTGTACGGCCCGTTTATGCGAACGCGCCGCCGCCTGCTGTTTATGGACCCCGCCTCCGCTGAAATGACGAAATACGCTGCTAATATCATGCTCGCAACGAGAATCTCCTTCATCAACGAAATCGCAGAGCTCTGTGAAAAGCTCGGCGCCGACGTCGAGCTGGTAAGACAGGGCCTCGGCAGCGACTCGCGAATCGGCTCGGCCTTTCTCTTTCCGGGCGTCGGCTACGGAGGCAGTTGCCTGCCAAAAGACATCCGGGCAATAATTCATACCGGCTCCGAATGCAGCGTCGAAATGGCGATTGCTAAATCCATCCAGCAGGTCAATACCAACGCACACGAGCGATTCGCAAAACGTGTTATAGATTATTTCAGCCCCAGCCTGGACAAAACCACATTGGCCGTCTGGGGACTCGCCTTCAAGGCAAAGACCGATGACGTCAGAGAATCGCCGGCAATCTACTGCATAAAGAAATTCCTCGATTGCCGGATGAAGATTAAGGCTTACGACCCCGAAGCCGCCTCCGCGGCGACGGCAGCTCTCGGCGGCAAAATCCAAACCTGCCGGAATGGATACGATGCACTCGACGGCGCCGACGCACTTGTAATCTTCACCGACTGGCAGGAATTCCGTAACCCCGATTTCGAGGCCATCGCAGCAAAGCTGAAAAAGCCCGTCATCTTCGACGGCCGGAACCTGTACGACCCCGATGTCCTCGAGAAGGCAGGCATCGAATACCACAGTGTCGGAAGGCAAGCTCAGCCATAAACACAAGACGCTTGCCGAAAATGTAGCAGAACCGCCGAAAGGCAAGTAATGGAGAACGCTATGGTTATCGCCATTAAGAGCATTGGCGTTTTGTTCATCCTCGTGGGGATTCTGTATCTCGTAAAGCCCGAGGTCTGCAAGCGCCTGATGGAATTCTTCAAGAAGGGCAAACGCATGTACTTTGCAGGCCTGATAAGGTTCGTTCTGGCGGTCGTATTCTTACTTGGCGCCAGCGACTGCTACATAAAATGGGTCATAGCCGCCTTCGGAATTCTCTTCCTGATATCGGGACTGTTCGTATTTATGCTCGGGCCCAAAAAGCTCGGAGCAGTGATCGACTGGTTCCAAAGGCAGCCGGTCCTGATTCTTCGCCTTATCGCTGTAATCGCCCTGGCCTTTGGAGCGATTATTACCTATTCCGCATAACGTAAACTCGCGACTCTTGACTCGTAACTCGCGCCACCGGAGACGTAATATGAAAGCACTGGTTACAGGCGCTGCCGGCTTCATTGGCTCGCATCTAAGTGAACGTCTTCTCGCCGACGGATGCACCGTAATCGCCGTTGACAATTTCGATCACTTTTACGACCCCCAGGTTAAGCGTCGAAACATCGGCAGATGCCTCAAAAACGAGCGTTTCCGGCTTATCGAAGCAGACGTCCGCGACAGCGATGCTATGGATGAGGCGGTCAGCGACGGCGTCGAAGTAATCGTGCATCTCGCTGCAAAGGCCGGCGTCCGCCCGTCAATTGCACAGCCGCTGCTTTATACCGACGTCAACGTAAACGGAACAACCGTTCTGCTCGACTCAGCCAGAAAGCACAGCATCGACAGGTTCATCTTCGCATCGAGTTCAAGCGTCTATGGCAACAACGAAAAAGTCCCCTTCTCCGAGGACGACAACGTCGATTTCCCCATCTCCCCTTACGCCGCTACCAAAAAGGCAGGCGAGCTCATCTGCCACACGTATCACCACCTCTACCAAATCCACACAACCTGCCTGCGTTTCTTCACCGTCTATGGTCCCCGCCAAAGGCCCGACCTCGCCATCCACAAATTCGCCTCCCTCATCGAGCAGGGCAAACCGATACCCGTCTATGGCGACGGCACGATGATGCGCGACTTCACATACATAGACGACGTAATCGACGGTGTCGTCTCAGCCATCGAAAAATGTGCCGGCTTCAACATCTATAATCTCGGCGAGTCACGACCGATAACTGTCAACGAGCTGGTCGGCAAAATCGAAGAAGCGCTCGGCAGGAACGCGACCAAGGAATTCCTCCCCGCTCAGCCGGGCGACGTCGAGCGCACCTACGCCGACGTAACAAAAGCCGTCGAGCAGCTCGGATACAAACCGCAGACAACTATCGAAGCCGGACTCGCTCGCTTCGTCGAATGGCTCAGGCAGGACCCACGCGAGAACACCTGAAATCCGCCCCTTTTTTCCACAATCGTCACCCGAAATTTGTTATAATGATACATATCAATAATCTCCGTGTCTAAAATCGGAATCGCTCACCAACTTAAACTTTATAAACGGGTGGACGGGTTGGCCCGGAGGAGGGTCGCCACAAAATCTCCTCATGGATTCACTCTGTTGATATGAACCATAGAGCACATAAAAGTCGTCTGTTCCTGCTGCTTGCAGCGGCGCTCCTACTGACCGTCGCTTCGCCGGCCCCGGGCCTCGTCTTCCATTCAGATGGCGAGCCGAACCTCGCCACCTGGACCGACAGACCGCCTCAAAACGTAATCGGACGCTGGGCCCGAAGCGCCTCCTGCATACCCATCTCGCGCAACTGTGTAATTACCACACGCCATCAAGACGGCAACATCAATACAATTGTTGAGATCGACCGCACGAAATACACCATCGCCCAGATTTGGGAGCACGAGACCGCCGATTTGCGATTAGTCAAGCTCTTCGGTGCAAACCTGCCAAACTTCGTCGGCATCTACGAGCAGCCCAACGAGCCAGGCCGGGAAATAGTAATAGGCGGCTATGGCGTCGGCACCGGCGCCCCCCTCAAAACGAACGGCAAGACCTACGGCTATGAGTGGGGCCACATCGACAGCCGTGCCTTGCGCATCGGCACCAACAGAATCGAAAGCACCCAAGACGACAACGAGCTCGAAGGCCTCACGTCCGACGTCATCATCGCCGATTTCGACGGCCTCCACGAAGGCAGCCCCACAACTTATGAAACCATCCCTGCCATCTATGATTCCGGCGGCGGATGGTTCGTCAAGCAGCGCCGGACCTGGAAACTCGCCGGCCTGAGCCGAGCTGTCGAACCACACTACGAGCAGGGCCACGACGATGACCCAAATCATGTCCTTTATGAAAGTTGGTTCCGCGACAGAAGCGACCCGAGCACGGCTGATGCGGATTATTTCGATGCAGTGCGAATTAGTTCTTATGCCCAATGGATAAATGACCGCATACCCTCCGTCCTGCCAGGCGACCTCAACGGCGACGACTACGTGGACATCGCCGATTTCTCCATCTTCGCCCGACAGTGGCCAAGGACCGATTGCCAACCGCCCAACCCCTGCCTCGGCGCCGACTCCGAGCCGGATGGCGACGTCGATTGGCTCGACCTCGCCCAATTCGCCTCCCACTGGCTCACCGCCAACCCACCCCACTAACCTCCGTCATCCCCGATAAGTTTATCCCCGAGAACCTGCCCGCCTGACAGAACCGGGCCGAAGCGACGGGAAAAAGGCTGAAGTTAACCCGGCTTCGCCGGGGACTTTTAGTTGCCCGGTTTCGCTATATTGCCCAAAATAACAAATTCCTATACTATCAAGTTACGATTGAAACCAAGTATATTGACGAGGCCCTCTGTGAGTTTTCCGGCTACATTGCTGCAAGCCAGAAGAAAATCCGGTTCTTCCGAATAATGGATAG
>JAGMDR010000011.1 GCA_023128595.1 Planctomycetota bacterium
CGCGATTACACCAGCCAGTTCAGGTTGAGCGACCTGCTGCCTAATGCGAAGCATCAGTTACGTGTGGAGGCCGGGGCAAGTGGCGGGGAGAAGAGAGGACAGGTCGTCAATGGTGGATTTAGAACAGCGCCGCGCACCGATCAAACCGGACGGGTAGTTTTCACCGTTTCAACCGGTCAGGCTTACCCGGACCAGGATGTTCCCGGCGGCGGCTACAAGATATATGCTCAAATGCTCAAGCTTGAGCCGAGCTTCTTTGTCCATACCGGCGACATACTCTATTACGACAAGCTGGCCAAGACGATAGAGCTGGCGCGCTGGCACTGGCAGAGAATGTACAGCCTGGCCACCAACGTCGAGTTTCATCGGCGGGTGGGCAGCTATTTCATCAAGGACGATCACGACACCTGGAGGAACGATTGCTGGCCGACAATGGACAATAAGTTTATGGGGGATTTCACGTTCGAGCAGGGGCAAGCTGTATTCTTGGAGCAGGTGCCGATGGCCGAGCGGACGTGGCGGACCTTTCGGTGGGGCAAGGATTTGCAGATATGGCTGGTCGAAGGGCGTGACTTCCGCAGTGCCAATACAATGCCCGACGGACCCGGCAAAACAATCTGGGGCGAAGAACAGAAGGCATGGTTCAAACGGACCGTTGGGCAGTCAGACGCCGCATTTCGCATCTTGATCAGTCCCACACCGCTCGTAGGACCCGACCGAACGAACAAGAATGACAACCACGCGAACGCGGGTTTCACACACGAAGGCAGTGAGCTAAGGCAGTTCATCTCAAAACAGAAAAATATGTACGTCATCTGTGGAGATCGTCACTGGCAATATGTTTCGGTGAATGCAAAAACGGGGGTGCGTGAATATTCCTGCGGCCCGGCCAGCAACAAACACGCCGGCGGCTGGAGCGATGATAAAAGATTCCCTGAACATCAGTACCTGAATGTGACGGGCGGATTCCTCGCCGTTACGGTTGACCGCGCTGAGGCCAGGCCCACAGTGACGTTTCGACATTACAGCGTCGATGGCGAGATTCTAAACGAGGACTGCTTCCCGGCCAAATAGGATAGCTGCACGTATCTAATAGAGTTCTTCGGCTTCGGGATTCCACTGCGCAGCCCGGCCAATCCGGCGACGGAGGGGGGTGTGGCTAATTTTTCTGGCACTGTATAACCATATTCTTGACAATAGTGGCCTTATTAGGCTTGTGAAGGGGATTTTGACGAGGCTGAAATCCTTTGCCGGAAAATCCGGCCACTCCCCCTGTCGGCCTGTCGGCTAATTGCAGAGTTTTCCTTGACAGGGAGGTGGGCAATTTGGTACAAATGGACGGACAAGACGGATGAAGGGTGCCGGCGTAGGTTCCCCGGCCTGTGGAATCTCCACGGGTTTTAGAAAGACAGATATATTGCCCTTGAAGTTTGTTTGGAAGGAGGATGGTTATGTGTAAAGAATTGATTTGTGTGGTCGCTGTCGCCTTACTGACGGTTATGGTCTCCGGCGCGTACGGCGTTGTGATAGGCGACTGGGAGAACCAAGACGACGGTTGGTTTATGGACGCCGGGTCTCCACCCGGGACCGCGTTCACCTACAGCAACACGACGGGGGTTACGTTAAACAGCTACAGCCTTAGACTCCACGTCCCCGAGGGCGGCTGGAAGTCGTCCATATTTTTCAAGCTCCAGGACTACCCGGCGTTGCTCGAGGCCTTCCGCAACGCCACGAAGATCCGGTTCGATGTCACTCGGTTGGCCGCCGAGTGGACAGGTGAGCCTGCCGATGGTGGCAGCGGAATTCACATAATCATTAATGCCGGTGGTGACGGATGGGCCGAAAACGTCTGGGATGACCTGGGCTACGTGGGCTGGTGGACCTACGCACAAGGCGATAATACGCAGAGCATCGAGGTCGATTATTCTGCCTCTTTGCCGAAGATTGACTTTGACACCGTCTGGTGGCTGGAGATCTGGATCATCACGAACTACGACGGCAGCTACACCTCCGGCGGGGTACATTACTTCGACAATTTCGAGATACCCACTGATCTGACGGCGACCAATCCTAATCCTCCGGACCTGGCAACAGATGTGCTGAGGGATGTGGACCTCAGTTGGAAGCCGGGGGCATCCGCCGTCACGCACGACGTGTACTTTGGCACAGATGCGGCCGCTCTGGCTGATGTCAACACGGCCAATCTGGCCAGCTACCCGGGCGTTACTCACCAGAACGTCAGCGTCAATAACTACGATCCCGGGACCCTGGAATTAGAGACGACGTACTACTGGCGAGTGGATGAGGTCAAGGCCCCCGATCTCTGGAAAGGCAACGTTTGGAGCTTCACGGTGGTCAACTATCTTGTCGCCGACGATATGGAATATTACGACGAGAGCGACAACTGGATATTCGACACTTGGAAAGACGGAATAGGTGATCTTGACTGCAAAGGAGGCAACGGAACCGGCTCTACGGTGAGCGTCTCAGAGTCACCGTCTCTGGGTGGCTTGCAGTCGATGCAGCTTGAGTACGACAACGACGGTATGGTTGCAATTCCGTGCCCGCCCTACCAGCAGGAGGCCAGGGCCTATTATTCGGTGGCCAAGGCTGACGTTGCCGATTTGGCATCGGGCATCGGCTCGGACTGGACTATACAGGGCGTCAAGGCATTGTCGGTCCAGTTCTACGGCACAGCGAGCAATGCGATTGAATCGTTGTGGGTAGAGCTGGCGGACAAGAAGGGCGGCAAGGCCATGGTGGAATACGGGACCTATGAGGGCGAAGATCCGGCCGACATCAATGACGCTTCATGGCACGAGTGGAAGATCCCCCTTGCGGAGTTCGCGGGCGTTGACCTGGCCGATGTCAACAGCATGGCTATTGGTGTTGGGGTCGAGGGTTCGACCGAGCCTGGTGGTTCAGGTATCCTGTACTTCGACGATATCAGGCTGTACCGGCCCGAGTGCATTCTTTCGAAGCGCACGGCCGAATTCGCCAAACTCGATTATGCGCCCACCGGTAATCCTGCCGGAGATTGCAGGATCGACGGCGGCGAGCTTGAGGTATTGGCAGGCGACTGGCTTGTTAGCGACGACATCATTGCGACAGCAGACCCCGGCGCAGCCGGTCTGGTTGCCCGCTATCCGCTTGACGAAGGAAGCGGCACGGTCGCCGGTGATGTCTCCGGTCAGGGCCACATCGGCACGATCACGGGCAGCGTGGAATGGGTGGACGGCATGAGCGGGTATGGTAAGGCACTCGAGTTCCCCGGCGACGGCGGCGACTACGTTGACTTGGGAACCTGGAACCCCTCAGAAACAACAGGCCGGCTTACCGCTGCCATCTGGATCAAATGGGCCGGACTCACCGGCAACTGGCAGGGAGTACTTGCCAAGAGGGACGACTGGAGCAGCACGGATACGATGTGGCAGGTGGAGCTTAATATTGACACCGGCGCTATAGGATTTAGTCGGTATGACAACTACCCGTGGTTCGGGGAAAACATCCCGCCTATTGGAGAATGGCAGCACGTAGCCGTGACCTTCGACGGAACCACATCCGCGATGTACATAGACGGCAAGTCCGTCGGGACGAGCACTGACTTCTCGTTCGGCCCGAAAACCGATGCGCACGTCGTGTTCGGAGCGGTCGAGGGTGACGGCGACAACCCCTTCAATGGTACGATTGACGAAGTGTACATCTATAGCCGCGCCCTCTCGGCCGCTGAGGTAGCGTATCTCGCGGACACCACTGCCGGTGACGGCGAATTGTATTATCGCGTCCCCTCGGACGCCGAGCTGTACGATGGCGAGCCGGAGGGCTCCAGAAAGGTTGACTTCAAGGACCTTGCTGTTCTTGGAGGTAGCTGGCTTGACAACCAAGAATGGCCGTGGGAGTAATCGGCCCTGCTGCCGCCCGCGGTATTGCTTACGGCGTGCGATCTCGCATTGTTGCGTGGCCCGCACCGGTTGGTTCGGCGTGGGCCACGCTTGTTTTTCTGCTTTGCCGGCGTGCCGGGACTGCGCTGGGCTCGGGATGCCCCTTTGAATTGACTGTGGAATGATCGGAATTTGCGGCATGGTGTTGTGAAGTTTTCCTTGACAGGGAGGTGGGCAATTTGGTACAAGTAAAATTGGTGATGTCTAAGGATATATGGTTTGCAATTTGTGTGATAACTACTTTTTGCGGTAAAAGAGGCATTGCCATATTAGGCGCAGAGTTGCGGTAAGAACACTGTGCTTCGATATTGGGATTGTTGCATCTCAAGATTGACGGTCCACACGGAGGTTTTGAAGGCAGGAGGCAAAGGCAAGCCGAAGAGACTTTCGACTCATCGGGATATCTGATAGCAACGAAAGAAAATAACAATCAGGGCTCATTATTTTAGGAGGACAATTATGTGTAAGAGACTCATTTCCCTGACATCTCTCATTATGGTGCTTGGTTTCCTCGGCAACGTCACGGTCGTCAGGGCCGATACGGACTGGACCGGTAATGCCAGCGATGGCAACTGGCAGACCGCGGGCAACTGGAATAACGGGCTGCCCGACGCCGCCGACACCACCTTAATAGAAAATGCGACGGCTATTACCTGGCCGACTCTTAACGGGGGTACCGGCGTTTGTGGGCAACTCAGAATCGCTTACACCGCGAACTACCTTGGTGAGTTGACGGTAACCGGCGGGGCAACACTGAATGTAGGCGATGAGCTGCGTATCGGGCGTAAGTCAACGAATGGCAGCGGGCATGCAGTAGGAATACTTTATATCAGCGGCGAGACGACAACAATCAATGTAGCCGAGCGCATAGCATGTGGGCGGCACGGTGACGCCACTATCGATATGAGCGGCGGTTATCTGCACTCAGATGCTGAACTGCGGCTGGCCTACAGAGAGGATGGTTCCGGTAAAGTATATCTGCGTGGCGGAACTATTGACCTGGACGGCAATCCCGCCATAACTGTAGGCAACGACGACGTACCGGGCTTCGCATTGATAGACATCTCCGGGGGCAAAATGCTCTTGGCCGGCGATCAGGTTTCAATGGTCGAGGGTTTTGTCGAGGACGGGACAATTATCGCCTACGGCGGACAGAGTACTGTGCTGGTGGCGTATGACCCGGGAGACGATGTCACAATAGTAACGGCTGTTAGTCTGGGAAAGGCGCGTGACCCCAGTCCGGACGACGAGGCGACGGATGTGTGTCGAATCGAGACTCTTAGCTGGACGGCCCCCGACTTTGTGCCGCCGACGAATGGGCACAAGGTCTTCTTCAGTGAGGATATCAACGATGTCCGCGACGGCATTGGCGGGACCATCCAGAGCGAAAGCAAATATATCGCCGGTGAGCTTGACTTCGGCCAGACTTACTACTGGCGGGTCGATGAGGCCAACGGTGCCGAGTGGGAGCAGGGCGACGTCTGGCAATTTACGACCGAACCTTTTGGTTATCCGATTGCGGGCATAACCGTCACCGCTTCGAGCGTGGGCGAGCCGAACGAAGATATGCAGCCTGTCAATACCGTGAACGGCTCGGGACTGGATGGCGACCTGCACTCGGCGGACATGACAGATATGTGGCTAAGCGTCCCCGGAGGGGGCGGTGGAGCCGGCAACGCCTCTCCGAGCGGTTCTACGGGCCCGGCCTGGATCGCATACGAGCTCCCCAGGCTTTATAAGCTCCACCAGATGTTGGTATGGAACTATAACGCGTTCACTAATGAAGATCGCGGGATGAGAAATGTTACCATCGAGTATTCCGTTGACGGCAGCGAGTACACGAGTTTGGGCAGTACTCATGAATTTAAGCGGGCGCCCGGCGCGGACGATTACGCTGCCAATACCACCGTCGATTTCAACGGTGTGGTGGCAAAGTACATCGTGATTACCGCCGGCACAGTTGACGGTAACTGGGGCGGCGACAGGTACGGCCTGAGTGAGGTTCGCTTCCTTCATATACCGATGCGCGCCGGCAAACCCGACCCCGGTGTGGGTGCGGCAGATGTGCCAGTCGATGCGGTCCTAACCTGGAAGCCCGGAAGGCAGGTCCAGAGGCACGATGTGTACTTCAGCACCGACGAGCAGGCGGTGACAGAGGGCAGTCTCATACCCGATAGCATCGTTGCCGCCGAGTCGTGCCGGACCAGCTATACTCCCTCGTTGCTTGAATTGGGCAAGACTTACTACTGGAAGGTTA
>JAGMDR010000110.1 GCA_023128595.1 Planctomycetota bacterium
AACGAACCCAATTCAAACCCAATCCCCCCTTCCCGAAAGTCGCCATCCCTCCCAATTACCCGCAGTTACCCCGTGTTTTTCGACAGTTACTCGCACGAAAAAAAACAGCCGTCCGACAATTTTGCAATCAGGCCGGTATTTCACATACTTTAGATACGCAGAGATCCGTCTCGGCAACAGATGCTGTTCTGCCTTGATTATTGTGCCCTTGTATTCATTAGTGCCAAAATAACCCTACGGGAGCTATCAAATGTGCAGACCTGTCAAAATAATTGCAATATGCTTGGCCCTGTTCGTTATGGCCGGATGCTCGGCGACCAGACCCTCAGCGGCCCCGATCGATCGCACCAACCAGTTAACGCCCGAAAGCAGCCGGCCGCCCGTCCACCTCAACTACATCTACCTCACGCTCGACGCCCAAACCGTTGACGCCATCAACGAATCGCAATTCGTGAGGGACAACTTCTGCCTCTTCGGCCAGAGCACCGCCGCCGGCACACCCAAGACCTGGTCCGCCACATACCTGCTCGGACAAACCACCTGCCTCGAACTCTTCGCGCCCGCAACTTCCCAAGGCGGCGCCGAAGGTAATGCCGGCGTTTGCTTTAGCACCGCCGATACAGGTGACATCGACATCATCTATGATAAGCTGCGCACCAACTTAGGCCCAAATATCAAAAGAGGCTCAACCACCTTCAATACCGGAGCCCGGCAAGTCCCCTGGTTCCGCTACGTCAGCTCGCACCTAACCCAACAAACACCGCCGCTGTTGACGTGGGTCACAGAGCACGACCCGAGCTTCCATAAGGCGATTGGCTATAAGAGTAGCCGCCGGGCAGCGGTCCTATCGGGGATCGAATTGTCCGCCCGGCCTCAAAAGCCGCATCCCCAAAGATTATTCAGGGACATCACCGGTGTAACGCTGTCCCTGACACAGGCCGAGTTCGAGCAGCTTGCCGCCGAGCTTTCCGCGTACGGCTACGTCAGGAAAAAGGCCGGGGGGCTAACCGTTTTCTCCGGCCCCGCAATCGAAATCCGCGCCGACGTGAGCGAGGACCCCGAATACCGCATCCGCAGCCTCCGCTGCTCTCTAACAAGAAGGCCCGATGCACCCGCCCAATTGAACTTCGGCGACAAAGCCACCTTAACCCTCACGGAGGACGCCACCGCAATATGGACCTTCGGCCCAAAACAAAACCAGTTCGCACGCAACTGACAATTCGAGCGACGAGCGCAATGGCCGGAAGATTTGGGCAGATGAGCACCTGTCATAAAAAAAACTGCAAGTCCCGATCGTAACTCACCCAACAGGGCCCCGACCGTGAAGGAGGCTTTTTCCACCTATAGTCTCATCACACATCGCCATTCGCAGCACCTTATTCTTTGTGACCGGCACAAAACGCCGTTCTCCGCATTTCTCAGCAGAATGGGCCCTATTAAAGCCTTTGGATGAAAGTGCCGATATGCCTGTATCGCCAAGAAAATGGTGGGCCAGGGCGCGGAGGGAGAGAGGAGAGAAAGGAAAAACCCTGACCCACCAGATGGGCTCCCAGTCGTTGGCTCCTTCCACTGGTTTGACTTTGCAGCGAATAGGCGACATATTTACACGAAGCTCAAAGTTTAATACAGAAAAGGATTGTTGTGACTATTGAAATTACGATTTATCTACAAATTTTGAATTGAATCACATCTGAAACAGAAGTAAACTTTTCCTTATGGTCAAATTCATACCGAACATTCTGACTTTCACGCGCCTTCCACCGTATTGGCAGCGGCAAGCCCAACTGCGAAACAATTAAGTGGTGGCTCAGATAATGGATGCCTGCAGCAACGACACTACATCCAGGTTTGCCTCTGTTTTTCAGATCTCGGCAAAGAAATCTGGAGCCTTGAGGTGTACCTCAACCATAATGCCATGATCGGTTTCAACAAATTTTGCTGTAAAGGCTAAATCAATTAATTCGCCAAGCAGAAGACCGATCGGCAAGCTGATGGCAGAACGGGGTAATGCTCCGCGAGTATATTCATTGATACGCATAAGTCGAACTTGAGCAGCCGGATGTGTGTCACCATACAGCATCCGCTTATTCTCCGCTCTGTTGATCCTCCCATCAACAATCTCAATAAGAATCGCGATTGCCAGAAACATGGAACCGCCCACAGAGAAGGATATCCCACTGTCATAACCCATAACATGGGCTATACGAAGCAATATGCGAATCGCTTCTTGGTCCGCTGCAAATTCTGCCGCAAAGTCGGGATTACGAACCTCGATATCTCCACTCGGGGTTGTTGCATGTTGGATGCGAGAAGAATCAAAGTGATTAAGCACAACATGCGAACATTCATGAGATACAACGAATGCCTTCAAGGATAGCTCAAGGCATGCCATAATATTCCATTGAAAAGGCTCCTGAGGAAGGGATAATAATTCAGAACTGGGTACTAATTTCTTACAGGTTACACATTTGACTAAGATATCGAAGATCGAATTAACCGCAATCCTGCCTTCAACTGACCGTATTAAGTAATCGAGCTTGACCAGCGAAGGTTGGCCATCAACTTCAACCGTACATAAAGCAAGGCTGGCGGATATGATGGTCGCTAATGCATCAATCCCGTTATTAATCAGGCATAAATAACCATTTGCAGTTGCAGCACAGATCGCATTATATTCTTCGGTGGGAAAGACATTGAAATATATTGAATTGAGGGCATGCGCAAGCCTTTTGTCCGCTACCTTGCGAACTAACTTGGCTGCACCCTCAAATGGGTGCTGCAGATCATCAGATACATCGTTTTGAGAAGTAAAAGGTAAAAGGCTTTCCGCAAGCGGAGTCGAACCTGGCAATTTTGAATAGATCTCCGCTGGAGATATCATGTCCTGAGATCTTAGCCCATGTTCATGAAGCAACTGAAGATAATCCTGCTCAAGTCCCATGGAATCTCTCTTAAGATCGTTTTCGCATAAGAGTTATTTTCAGCGACGCTTCGGTTCCTGCAGATACTTTTCCCAGAAGTTCAATCCCGCCCGAAGCATTAACTGCAAGGCTTAATTCAACACAATCAATTTCGTAACGGCTCTCATCGATATCTGCTTCACTCAATATGGTGGCCATTTTCTTTAAGAAACCCTTTAGATTCTCAGAAAATATTTCGGTATTGATCATGGCCGCTAAACCCTTTCCGGCCATCTTTCCCGGAAGCGCACCGCGTATTTCAAATGAAGACTCAGTCCATACTGCTATTTCATCAGACATAAAAACTCCTTATATTGATCGTAGCAATAACATCACATATTTGTGCAAAACGATACAAACAACGTATACCACACAGCATCATTGGAAACAATGGAGGGAGTAGGAAAGTTCATATGTTATTTATCCTTATTGGCAAATGCTTGCATCATCATAAGTCGTCCCATACAATTATCTATAAGTTCTTGATCGTGTATTTTTTGAGCTATTACTTTCGCGCGGAGATAATTTGCGGTGGCTTCTTCAAAAGCTCCTTGAGCCGAATGCAGATCACCAATATTCATGTAGCATAATGAAACCGATTTGGTATCATTCGCTGCCGATGATAATTCGAGAGCTTCCTTATAGCATTGAAGCGCATTGCTAGAATTATTCGAATTCTGATAAAAACGGCCAAACTCCAACAAACAATCGAGCCTATAATTGGATCCGAATTCTTCGGATCGACATAATGCTTCCTTATAATAATCTGTTGCAAGAGCATTTTGGCCGATACAACCGTAAGAATATCCTAATTCCTTGGAAATAACAAAATGACGATGATGGTTTTGGAGTTCTATGGCAAGTTTTTCTGCATGTTTAAGATGCTCAATTCCCTTCTTAACATTCTGCCCGGATCGGCTAAGTACGCCGCCGACATTCGTATAAGCCAATGTTTGACAATATGTATCACAATGACGCAGTGCATATTTCAGAGCTTTCGTGAAATACTCGATGGAATGCCGATAGTCTTTCGCTAATTGATAAGCACATCCGATGTTGATATAACAGCCGAATATTTCATTCGTATTCTTTATCTTCTTAAAATTCGTAAGAGCACGTTTCAAAGCTTTGACCGCTAATGTGAATTCTCCCTGTCGTATCCATGAATGAGCGGCCATATTCAGATAATTCGTATCATCACTGGACTCGATTTTATTCAGGATATGATCAAGATCGTCTGCCATAAAATTGATCCTCCTTGGGAATAAGGAATCAAAATCCCAATAAAAATATTGCTGTCCTTCCCGAAAATTCCGTCCTTGTTTGTTTTCAACGACTTACGTACAATCACCAACTCTTGAAAAACTGCCACAAATTATACCATAATCAGGAAAAGTTGGCCAACATGAGCATCTGCAACGCAGGCCGTGACGAAGAGCCGGCCGTCAGGGTTGAACCTGGCAGTCCGAACGCTGTTTCGGGGAAGGCCGTGACCTCCTCCATGGTCCACGAGTCGAATCGCTTGGGAACCTCGTACCCGCGCTCAGTAGAGCGATCTGGCCGAGTTGGAGACCGTCATCCAGGTACGAGACCATCGGACCGGAACCGAAAGCGCATGCTCACGGAAGCAGCGGAACTGGCCTCACAGATCCAACATCGACGTTGTCAAGCCTCAGTACTCAGAGCTTTGGGTACGGTACACTCCAGGGAAGGCAATCATGCCGAAGCCATGAAACTCTGGAAGCAGAGCTTGGAAGCATGCGACAAAGCTGACTTCCCGAGGGGGAAGACTCCGACGTTGATGGCGATCGCGGACTCAGCCGCGCGTAATGGTGACATGGCCCGCGCCTGTGAGTCCTGGTCAGAGATAATCCATCTGGTTCAGTGGACTCGCCAACAGCTTGTTTCCACAGAATGTATTCGTCATAATGGGACTTGAAGGAGTCACTCAACTTGACCAGTCTCATCTTGCCACACTTGCCCCGGCGAACAATGAGCGAAGGATTACCTTCTGTTGTGAACACGTCGCCACACTTCAACTGCGCCATCTCCATGACCCTCAATCCTGTTGACAAACCCAGGTCCACAATGAAATAGTCCCTGACGGGGACTTTCCGCCCAAGAGATTTGGCGACTTGAGCTCTTTCTCTTGCAGTCTCTAACAACTTCTTTGTCGCGACCAGAGAGAGAAACTTGTCCGGTGTCAGGATCCAGTCGGTCCAGCCTGTTTTCGTAAACATCTGCGCACTCCTTGAAAATCAATCCGCCGGCGTGAATATGAATCCCTGGAGTGCGGTGGAATTTGCACAATCACCAAATATTAAGACGGGCATGCCTTATGACCAAATAGTACATGGAAATAATGAGTATGGTTAGCAGTTGTGTCGTTAGACAATGAAGGCGAGAATGCCCAGAGGGATATGAAATCGCTGAGAACAACTGCCCTCGAAATGGACTGTGGGGCAGATCTTACCGTGGTATAGGGAAAGCTTTGGAATTCATGCCAATTCTGAACGTTTCCCGTCAGAGCTCAAACCGGTTCTTTCGCTTGAACCTGTGGCAACCGAACATATTCGGGTCGGACAAGCCGGTCTCTGCAAACGATGCCTATCGTGTGCCACCGCTTGTTCCGGCTGTGAAAGTCCAGACAGGTCCCGCAGTGATTGTACCAGCGGAGCTGACCTCGTCGATTCGCCAGTAGTAAGTGGTATAGCCAGATAGTGGACCGGGCGCGAAGGTCATTGCGGTTTGGTTTACCTGGAACATGGGCGGGTTGGCTGTTCCAAAATAGACATTGTGAGATTCGGCATCGGCCCCCGCCGTCCAGCTTAAGACAGGATCGATTCTGACACTGACGGCCCCATCGGGAGGATTGGGGCAGCTTGCCGGCTGATCTTGAGATTGGCGAGCCTCCTCTGGCATATCGACCAGTATGATTTCGCCACCGTTCAGAATGAGCACGTCTTCGGCAAACGACAGACACCCTTGACGATTCTGAGCGACCAGCTGCTCGACCAGTTCGACAAACTCCTTAGAGCCGAAATCGACCGTCCTGTCAGGCACGACCTCTTCTTCTTCCTTACTGGCGAGTCGGCTGTCGACCCACCGATCGCCCCTGTGGTAGAACGTCAGGTCACTTATCTGCTGGACGTTGGTGATTCTGACAGCTCGCACGTATTCATCGAGATAGCTACTGTCTCGGTTGAGAACTTCCTGTGACCGTTGCTGTATCATGTTGACACTCTGGTTGACAGCGCCACTGCCCCCTCGCGTGCACGCGCCGCGCGCATAGAGATTGTCCCCTGCCCGGCTCTCGGTTTGCGCCGTATCGTACAAATCACTGTCTTCTTCAGCAAGGAAGGCCGTATACTCGGTGAGTATGCCAAACTCGACTGAAAGACTAACGATTGTCTCAGTCAATTCTTTGATCAGAGGATCATCCCTGCTCAGTGTTGGGTCTGCTCCCACCTGCCGGATCGTGTCAATCAGCTCGGCGATCTTTCTGCTGGCCCACAGGCGCGGCACAAATGCGTTTCTCGTATCGGCAATGCTCGGGTCAAACCAGTACGAGAAGCTTCGTTCTTCGCCCAGGTAGTTGCCGCTGATCTCGAAGATGAGTGGCTGATCGCCAACATATCGGCCCAAGAGGATAAGTCGATCGCCCTCAAACAAATCCGGGAGAACCGCCGGCAATATGTCCCACGTCCGGCCAACTGCCTCGGCTCCATCCGCGTCCAAAATGCTCAGTTCAGTGTCGGACAACACCGGACCTTTGAGTTGTCGAAAGACCTCGCCAACCGCTTCCTCCACATTCTCACCCGGGAATACGAAATGGGCTCTTGCGCGGGACAACTCCGCCAGCGCCTGCAAAAGAGGAGCGTTGACGTCGAAGCCGACACCAAACGTGAAAACGCGTCGATTATGAGGATTGTTGCTGATCACCAACTCTCGAATGGCTATCTCCGATGTCTGTCCTGTGGTGGGTAATCCATCGGTCAGGAACAGGATGATCGGCAGCATTTCCTCGATGGGCTTTTGTTCGAGGGAAAGCCGCAGGGCCTCATACAAGTTGGTCAAGCCGTCAGCCGTGACTGCATCCACATACTGGTGTGCAGCAGCCTCCGTCGTCGGATGCTTCAGAACCGGTTCGTCGGAGAAGAACTGTACAATGCTGTTGTATATGATCAGATTGAAGGCTTCATTCTGCTCTAATCCAGAAACGATCTGTCGGGCTGCGTCTTTGGCCTGCTCGATTTTGCTGCCGTGCATACTGCCGGACCGATCCAAGACTACAGTTAGTTCGCGCTTCATGGGCTCCACATTGGCAGGCAGGCTGGCAGGCAAGCCCACGAGCAGGAGGAAGTATCCTCCATCGGTGCCATTGTCCGGGTATGCGAACAGCGATGCGGTAACTGCGTCTTCTGCCAGTAGGTAGGACAGTTGAAATGGGCCCGGAATTGTCTCGGCGTCCGGATCGAGCTCGACGGATACCTCGGTATCGCTCATTCGATCTACAGATACCTTGTGGCTTGGTGAGTAAACAGTTGAAATGGGCCCAGCGGCCTCAATATTGACCGTAATCTCCCACGGGACTGCATATCGAAGCGACTCAGTTCGAGGCAGGTAATAGTCGACTCGGTTATCTTGCACTTCAAGCAGATGCTCATACATCAGGACCACGCTTCGTCTACCCATCGGGTCAATCGGGAAAACACGCGTTAGGAGCAGATTGTATCCGGCAAACTCCACGAGCGCAGGATCGCGGATGGCTGAAACCAGGGCCAAGTAGATTCGGTTGGCCACGTCCTTAGGTAGAATGTGCCCAGCAATCTGCCAGTCCGGTCCAGAGTAGATGAGCCGAGACACAACGGCCTGATCCGGCACAGGCAACAGCAGCACGGCTTCCTGGATGCTGTCAGTCGTATTCTCAAGCTCGATGCGGAGGGTCGTCGTGGCGACCGTCTCCACAATATGGATATCGGCCTCGACATGAGTGATCCTGACAGCGGTTTCTTGGTTTGGCGTGAAGCTGTATGATCGGCTCTGAGGGACAACCAGGTTCGCCGAACGCCTGACAACCCTACGATGCCGTGGAGGACGCCTGATGGCTCTGCGGCGCTGCGGGGCACGCCTAATTGCCGTGCGACGCTGCGTAGGGCGCCTGACTGCTATGCGGCGACGCTGCTGGCCAAGGATGGGGCCGGCAAAGCTGACCAGCGCCACGATCATACTTCCCATCAACAGGAAGATCTTCAGCCTGCTCTTCATGTTCATTTTGGCTTTCATGTCTCTACCCCTTCAATGAATTAGATAATTGTATGATTACACTGAGGACCACGCGCCCACAGCGATTTCGCCCAGCCAGTCGTTCTGCCAGACTCAGCCAGCATCAGACTTAGAGTGACAGCCATTTGTGAACCGAACCTTTGTTTGTTACCAGGGTCTCACGACGCCATCGTCCCGAAATGCACCCTGGCCATTGTCGGGACGGATGCAACGAGGGCGGACTTCGGGCGCGGCATGCGGTTCACAGCTACTCAGAGGCCGGAGTTGGAGCGGTATGCGCACCTTGCAGCCCTTTCGACGCGACTGCCTTCCCCGAAGCACAACATGGACACAGTGTACCCGTGCCGTGCGAACAGGAAGACTACATGTTTGTCTTGAAGGGCAGGACCAGTAGGATATGAAGTGTAGCAGTTAATATGATGACGACTACGAATTATGAAGTACTTGCTGGCCTGCCTTCGGCACTTTCTATTACTATACTATGCTACGGCAGGTTTTGTGCTCCTCAAATCGATTTCTACGAGATTTTTTTTCTTGCCGAGCTCCCCGGAGACTCAGTACGGTTCGGGACCACGCGTCGGATGGGCAACCCAATGCTCTGAAATCCCAAATTCATTCAAGATAAGGGCTTATCAAACGCGTTCTTTGTCAGGAGGAATCTTATCCAAAGAAGTGCTGTTTCGCGGTTCTCCTTACTATTCTTCAAAGAACTCAGAAAAATCATTCAACATCTTCCGGCTCAGAACTGCGCCCAAAAACGAAGGGTGGCTGGTGGTTTTTGCTTAGTTGATAGCGTATGGCCAGCCCTAATAAAGTCTTGTCTGGGCAGACTTTAGCGACACGGCAGTCTCCAGGCGTCTGCGAAGGGCGTCATTTTGGCTCAGAAATCTCGCAGATCAGGCAATCAAGGCTCTTGCGGGGGGAGTTTTGTGAAAATAGGCAAGTTTCAGAACTCGCACAAAATCTGAACCTTTGAAAACAAATGTAATAATAGTCGAAACAAGTTTCTATGTCAAGAAAAATCCTGCTCTTCGAGGGCTCAGCAGTTGTGTAATCGGTAGATATTTCCTGGTATCCCTGTTGCAAAACCTCCTTTCCCCCTAAAAAACTCTGTCCCCTTTGTCATCACAGGTGTTGAGCCCACTTATTACAGCCGTGCGGTCATTGCATTGAGTCCACCCCTCTTACACTTCTGTTCCGGTGTTCACAGGAACGGCCTTTCTTGTGCGTTTTTAGGGCCGAAAAACGAGGTTTGGAAAATTTTTCAAAAAATTCTTGTTTTCTACTGGTTTTGCCGTTGACAGTCTACGGATTATGCCGTAGTTTGTGATCAGATTGGTAAGTTAACAAAGGAATGATGTTTTCGGGAAAGTTTAATAGGAGAACAGTTCAATGGCTAGACCACGTCACGAGAATCCAACACCAGCGGAATTGGAGGTGTTGCAAGTAATTTGGGAACAAGGACCGAGCACTGTTCGAGAAGTAATGACCGTGTTGAACAGCAAGCGCCCGAGGGCTTACACTTCAGTGATGAGCTTGATGAATGTCATGGCTGAGAAAGGATTGCTGGGCCAGAAGCCAAAAGGTCGTGCGTTTGTTTATTCAGCAAGAAACTCTCGGGCCAAGATCTTGTCTCGTATGGTTAGTGATCTGCTAAATCGTGCCTTCGACGGATCAGCCAGTGCGCTGGTTACCCATCTGCTCGAGCAGGCCGACCCAGATAACAAAGAACTGGATGAGATCCAAAGTACCATTACCGAGTTTGAGCGGAAGAAAGGGGGTGCATAATGTCAATAGTTGAATTCCTTTCTCAGCCCCTCTGGCAACGGCTTGGCCTGACGTTGGTGCATTTTCT
>JAGMDR010000111.1 GCA_023128595.1 Planctomycetota bacterium
CAAGAGGATTTGCACCAGTCCGGGGCCTATACTGATTTAGTTCGGTATAGGCCCTGTTTTTTTCGTATTGCGTATCGCGTATCGCGTATTGTGTATTGTGTATTGTGTATTGCGTATTGTGTATTGCGTATCGCGTATTGTGTATTGCGTATTGCGTATCGCGTATTGCGTGAGGGTGAGAGGGGAAAATCACTAATGGGGTAAACCCGGGGGCATATTTGACCGATACGTCAAATAGGTTTTGGTGTGGTATAGAGCCGAGGGTCCTATAAGAGGAGGCAAAGTCAAGACCGTAATTGCCCTTATGGCCGGAGCCGGAAGGCTTATTGGCCGGGTGGGAGTGAGCCATAGCATTTGACGCGACAATAAAAGAATATCTGCAAGAGATCGACGAGGCATCGCTGCTGACGGTGGGGCAGGAGCGTTTGTTGGGCAGGCTGATTGTTGAAGAGAACGATCCCTGGGCGAGAGAGCAATTGGTTCGAAGCAATCTTCGGCTTGTTGTGAATATTGCGAAGCGATACGGCGGGCGCGGGATGAGCCTCGGCGACCTTATTGAGGAGGGCAATCTCGGGCTTATAAGAGCCGTTGATTACTTTGACCCGGAGCGCGGCACGCGTTTCAGTACGTATGCGGCCTGGTGGATCAAACAAAGTATCAAACGTGCCCTGCTGGAGAACGTTCAGCCGGTTCATATACCAACGTATATGGTTGCGCTGATAAATCAGTGGCGGCACACGGCGGCCGAGATGGAGAGCAGACTTGGCAGAACGGTTGACGTTGAGGAGATGGCTGAGGTGATGGGGCTTGCGCTGCGGAAGGCAAAAGTCATCCATCGGATCGTTGAGGTCCTGAGTTCCGCGGGAGATGTCGGAGGTGGTGACGGGTCGGACGAAGATCAATTGCTCGAAGCGACTTTGGTGGATCGAAACACGGGCAGGCCGGAAGACGCACTGGCAGCGGATGAAGAGAAGGAAAAGGCGCTGCGGCTGCTGAACAGCATCGACCCGCGAGAAGCCAAGGTTTTGCGACTGCATTATGGTCTTGGGGGCAGCAGAGCTATGACGCTCAAGGAGATCGGCAAGGAGTTTGGGCTGACGCGAGAGAGGATTCGACAGATTCGTCGTGATGCTCTGACGAAGCTCTATGAGTATATGAACGAAGACGTTGTAGAATAGCAAATCAATAAGACTTGCATTTCAGCATCAATACACTCACAATAGATGACAGCGCTGGAACGGCCTGTTGGTTCACGCAGTTGTGATGTTTGGAAAAACCAGGGAAGGCAGATAAATGGCAGGCAAGGGGATTGATCTGGAGAGGTATATTCGCAGCATACCGGATTGGCCGAAGGAGGGGATTCTGTTTCGTGATATCACGCCGTTATTGGCTGATCCGGAGGCGTTTGCAGCAGCGATAGGGGCTTTGTGCGCCGGTTTTGCGGATGCGGGTGTTGAATACGTGGCTGCGGTGGAGGCGAGAGGGTTTATATTCGGCTCGGCGGTTGCGGAGAAACTTGGAGCGGGGTTTGTTCCGATACGCAAGAAGGGCAAGCTGCCGTTTAAGACCGAAAGCGTGACCTACGATCTGGAGTACGACACCGACACTCTGGAGGTGCATAGTGACGCGGTGCGGCGCGGGGCGAAGGTTTTGATGGTTGACGATTTGCTGGCGACGGGGGGGACAATGGCGGCTGCGTGCAAACTCGTCGAGAAGATAGGGGGGCGAGTTGTGGGGATAGCGTTTTTGATCGAGCTTTGCGAGTTGGCGGGGCGGGATAAACTTGGCGAATATCGGATAAAGGTGCTGATATCGTAATTACGGCACGACGACAACTGGGGTGGCGTATCGTGACAAACAGACACGCGGCTGGGGCGTTCGACAAAGACAAAGCAACAGCGCAAAGTCCAATGCTCTCGCTCAAGTGACATTTCGAGAGTGTGTTGGAGTATGGCTTAGCTCTTTCTTCTTGCGACTAAGGCCAAAGCACCCAGACCAAGCAATGCCACCGTAGCAGGCTCAGGGATTGGAATCTGAGTCAGCGTAAAAGTGTGTGGGCCGGTGTCAGGGATGTCGAGGTCAAACTGAAGCCCGACAGCCCCGCCGATGGGGACGTCGTCCGGCGCCGAGAATGTCAAGGTGTAAGGTGTGTAGGCTACGTTGTCGAATACCGTACTGCCGGCGGTTCCGTCAACGAAAGTGGCGTTGCCTGCAGGGTCAAGGTCCAGGCTGTAGCCGGTCCAAACGAATCCGGTGTCGTTCACTGCGGTAATAATGACAGTGAAGGTCGAGTGGGTCTCGGCGGTCATAGTAAGATTGGCAGGACCAGGCGCTGAGATGCCCTGCAGGATTACGGCGCCGCTGGGAGACCACGACGAAACAGCGTCAGTACTGAAACTGACCAGGCTTGCCTGAAGTACACCACTGAGTAATACAACGACCGCCATCGAGGTGAAAAAAACTTTGCACTTGCTCATTTGATACTCCTCCTGAGATTTAAGCAACAACAATCCATTTATGGTGCAAAACTTTCATTTGTCATTATGCATCCGAATTTGCCGGGGAGCAAACATTTTTTTAATTTTTTTTGCCGGGGATAGCTTGTTCTGCCCGTTTCTTTTGATAACTATTGCAATAACAGCAAGTTACGCCTGGAAGGATTTTTCATTTTTTCTTGACTTTCAGGCCCTTAAGCCTTTAGAATAGCAATGGTTTTGGAGACCGTCGAGGTTTCGAAACAGGAGGAGCTAATATGCGAAAGAAGATTCTCTCGTTGGCTGTGGGGCTGGCTGTTTGGGTTCTGTGTCCCGGCGAAATTCTGGCCCAAAATATGACGCCCGTTGCCGATGGCGGCCTGTACTTTGGAGCGGAGAACACCCTTGAGGCAGCGAGTTTCTTCTCCGGCCTGATTGACGACATTCGCATTTACGACCAGGCGATAACACCTTAAGGCAAAATCATTTGTTGCCTTGGACAACACAACCGCTCAATTACTATCTGCGTTTCAATATTGCGCGCACTTAAGCAGGTACGACACACTGAAATGCGGCTCGGAGTTTTCGTGTAAGGATTTATGGGTTTGCGGAACCGGGCGAGGGCGTAGCTGCCGTCCAGTTGTTGGGGTCGTTGCCGTAGCGCGTTGGGGCTATTCGATTAAGCGAGGCGCCTTCGCCGTCGGCCTCGGTTGGCCAGAGGTCCACGCCGCCGGGACAATCGTCCGGATGCGAGCCGTCGCTGTAATTGACCCTGTCGATGCGGATGTAACAGCGTGTTCCAGACTCATCGACGCGGCCGGGCATTGAAAGCTCCAATTTTTCACCTGCGTTGCTCAATTTACCGCCATAGCCGCCAAGTATTGGAACACCAAAAGGCGGGATGCCGTATTCGGCCAGATAAGATGTCATGTCCTTTATGACCAACAGATACCCGCCGGCAGGTATCTTGACGCCCGGATACGGCGGGAAGGTATAGCTGATGCCATCTGTGAACTTCCACGGCTCGCCCGCATTGGAATCATACAGGGTTACGTCCACAGGGCCGATGTTGCGCAGCTCAACATATTCCCGGTTCTGGTTGTCGGATTCGGGGTTGTACATAATCTCGTTGATGACTATCGGGCCGACCTTGGGGTAGGCATTGGGCAGGCCCGGCGTGGCAGCGCTCATCGCAACGAAGTTATAGTTGCCGGTGCTCCTCTTGAAGTATCTGCCGAACGATACACCTGTAGCCGAAGCGCCGAAATCCTCCACCTCGCGGTAGCTCATCAAAACATCGCCTTCGGCCGAGCTTAGATACACCGCACCTCCGTTCTCACTCAACGCAAAGCTGACCTTCTTGCCGGGATCGGTGCTCAATTCTCCGAAATTAGCATCTTCGTAGAAGACTAAATATTCACCCGCATCGATCTTCGTAGCGTCGGCTATCCTGTACTTTTTCAGGACCGAAGCGCTGTCGCTGAGATACCAGCCGGCGATGTCGATTTGGGCGTCGGTGGTGTTGTATAGCTCAATCCAGTTCCCAGACGTGGCGGGCGAGTGTGCCAGCAGCTCGTTAATCACGATGGCTCCGGGGTTGGGGATAATGCCGCTGTCGTCGGAGCCTGGGGAGCCGCCGAGGTAGGCACTTGGGCGCCAGGAGTCCTTGCGGTTCCAGCGGTCCTGAGGGCCGGTCACGCCCTCGAACTCATATTCGCTCAACGCCCGATTGTAGATGCGCACGTCGTCGATCAGGCCGCTGTAACACGCTGCGGAAGTGTAATCGCAGCCAATATAGGCATTATGGTTGACGCCCGTCAAACCAAGCGAGGGTGCGCCGGCCTTTAGCCGGCCGTCAACATATATCCTCAAGTGCGAGCCGTCATTTGTCCCGGCAATGTGATACCATTCGTCTGTGTTAATCACATCGGGGCTTCTCGCTAAAGCAATACGCTCGCCTGCAATAAGGTAGAACGCAGGTTTATCATCATAAACATAGAGATAGTAGCCATGGTTGCTCGGATTATGCTGCGTAAGTATCGGATTCCATACCCCGGTAAGACCTGCGACTCGTATCCATGCTTCGGCGGTTACAGAGTCTGCTGCTAAAGGAGCAATGGCAGAAAGGGAGACGTAATCTCCGCTGCCGTCGAGGCTCAATGCACCGCCGATTTGCCCGGCCGTCCAGGTTGCGTTGTCGTTCAGCGTGCCGTTGTTGGTCCCGACACTGTCTATCGCAGTGGTGGCTCCGGAGCCGTCGTCGAACTTCCAGTGCGCAACGAGCCCTTCGTCGGACGCAGTGAAGGGGGCGCAATTCGGGTCTATTATAGTCAGAGAGTAACCATCGCCGTCGGTGATCTCGCGCCAGCCGTCTTCATACTTGAAATCGAGAATCATCTGCCCGATAGCATCTTGGAGCCTGATTCGTTCACCGGCATTGTCAAGTCTGCCCGTGTACACGCCCGCGATGGCGCCTGAATAGCCGGGATATCGCGCATCAAAGGCCGGGCGGTTCCTAACGACCAGCACATACTCGCCATGGGCAAGCTCGAGGTCGCCGAAGGTAAAGTCGATACCGTTCGTGAAACGAACCAGGTTCAGATTCAGGATTTCGGGGCCGATGTTCTTGAGCTCGATGAACTCCTCGCACGCACTGTTTAGCCCGCTGGAATCCAGCGGATGGTACATAATCTCGGTAATCCGCAAGTTTTCGGCGACCGGGGTGATGCCGAAGCTTGCGTTTGCTAATCCGCTCCATCGGCTGTAAGGATTACTGCCGACGAGCACGCGCGCTTTGATTCGGGTGCTTATGTTCAGCGTGATGGGTCTGCCGGTATATTTGACGGCATTTGGCGAGATATCCCCCGGGTGGTTGTTATCGCCGTTAGTGCTCAGGCCGGCCTCCAATACCGCCGAGATCAGAAAATCAGAACTCGTATTGCTGCTGTTTAGAGCGTGGATGGCAAGGATATTGTTGCCGGCGTTTAAGTAGCTGATATAGGGAGATATATTGGAGTTTTTGAATCCAGCACCTTGGGGACCGGTGCCAGTTGAACTCGAGATCCACGTTGGACGGCCTGGAGCGTTGGTGGTGCGCGCGACTTCATGATTCCGGCCGTTGAGATAAGCAATGAAGGCGTCATCGCAGCGAACTTTGAGCGTCAACGAGGTTAGTTTGGCCAGGTGGTCGGTTTTGATATAAAAAGGAATGCGGATATAACAGGAAGTGTTGGCGCCGGGATTCAAATCGCCGTTCATTAGATTTTCGACGTCGTAGCTGATGTAGGGTTCGTAGTTGGCGTTTTCATCGTAACCGACACCGCCGGTTTTGTCTGAAATGTATTTCCCATGGTTCCAGGTCGCGTCGGTGAATGGTTCGTTGCCGCCTTTCCAGTCTTCGCTGACGGGCCCGGTCGGCACAAGCACTTTTTTGGGTGCATCCTCTGCGACGAGGACGGCAGTTTCGGCGGCGGAATCGCCAAATACGCGTGGATCGGAACCATCCAAAGTGTAGTAGATAGTACCGGTTCCATTAGGGTTGGTTAAGCTGACGGTAGTGCCGGCTTCAACGTGGCTGCTATCAGGGATTGTCTGAGGCGGCTTGACAAACTGGCTGTCAATCCAGGCTGCCCTGGTGGCCAGCCAATCTTTGAGGTGGCTGATTTCGCCCTGAAAACCACCGAATCGAGGCGGGTAACTACTCCATCTGGCATAGTTGCGTGCCGCGGCCTCTGCAATTTCATAGGCCATGGAGTCAATGACGTCATTTATGTTCCGGGTGCTAAACTGGTTTGCCCTGAGCTCGTACCAGCGGTCGATATACCTCTGCCAGAAGTCAATGTTCTGGTGAAGGCGGGCGTACCATACGTAGTCAAAATATCTGGTAGCGTCACCTGTTCCATGCCAGGTTTGCGGGTTGTTGTCTCGGCCGTCGGTGGAGTCCATGGCGCGGTCAAAGTCCCAGATTGGCCCGGCGTGTAACTTTCCTTCGCGGTATTTGGCCATGTAGCCGCTCAGTCGGAAGGCATCCACGTTCATCGGCAAGAGGTTGAGCAGACTATGGTCGATGTGGGAGCCTACGTCGATGTATTTGGCATAGCCAAGGGAAGGGTCCGTGAAGTTCGAGCCGTAAAGAGCATTCTCAAACTGGTTCAGGTAGTTTCTTATCCAAGTTCTTTGAGTACCGGTAACCTGAGGCTCCGGTGGATCCACATAGACGAACCTTCCAGTCCCCCGTGAGGTCCAGAAGCCATTGCCGTCCGGATCTTTGCGGTCGATTGCGATGACATATCCGCCGGAGACCTTGGGCTCGGTGCTGTCCCAGGGTTCGAGTGTTCCGGTGTCGATACGCTCCTCGTTGATTCTGATTTTCTCCATAAAGAAATAGAGGCCCCAATAGTCGCTTTGAGAGACCTTGCCGCCGCCGGTGTTAAGGTATAGCTCACAGGCTCGGGTGCGGACGGCATAACGGCCGATCTGATTGCTCAGCTCGTAGATGAAGGGGTTGTTGATCAGGGCGCGGTCATATACCAATGGTGCGTACAGAATCCAGTCGGAATCGGGCGGCAGGCCAAAGATAGAAACGCGTGTGTCCTGGTTCCGCTCATCCCAGGTTTCGAAGGAAAACTGGTGTTTGGGTGCTCCTGCGGTGGAGGAGCCGCGAACTCTTATGCCGCACCTGCCGGCAAAATCGGCTGAGTTTGTAATGCGCACCCGCTGAACCCGTCCCTCGCTATGTTGTTGTTCAATGAAGACCGCGGAGCACTTGGTGTAGGAACCACCGCCAATACCACTGCCATAAGTATCCACCACGACGATTGGTATGTCCGAAGAGACGCTCTCGAGGTAGTTGGAAAGGGCAAGGTACGTTTGGCTGATAAAGGGGCCGGGGGCTTTACCCGGCTCGAAGACGCGTGCAGTGATCTCTGCGCTGTTGTTAAGCGTGAAGGGGGCGATATACCTTGTGGAAGAAGCTGTTGGGACGGACCCGTTTGTTGTATATCGGATGACAGCGCCCGGAGCGGGCGTGGTTAGAGTTAGTTGGAAGCTATCTACAAAGGTTCCTCCCGGCCGAGAGAAATGCGGCTCTCCTGAGGACTGTGCATAACCTTGGGTATTGGCTCGCCCCGGCGTGGG
>JAGMDR010000112.1 GCA_023128595.1 Planctomycetota bacterium
ACGTGCAGATTTACAATTACGGTCTCTCGCAGAACGAGATTATATCCGTTCGCGGCCTCGGCACGCTTTATGTGCCTGTGACCTCACCTGCCAACATCTCCGATGACGAGCCGGTGACCGAAAAGAAGGTCAACTTCCTCGATTATGCTGAATTGATGAACGTATGGCTTGATGAGGATATGTTCCCGTAATCGGCGTTGAAAGTAACTAACTTGGCTTCCCTGATGGGATAGTCAAGAGGATTTGCACCAGTCCGGGGCCTATTTCGATTTATTCGGAATAGGCCCCGGTTGTTTTTTGGGCCGCACTGCGGCCGGCAGTCTGCCTGACCGCAAACAAGCCCGCACACCCGCCGGACGCGCGATTAGAGGGCCTGCTGATAGTTTTTTGCAAAAATTCCCGCCAGGTTCACAAGAATCCTCTTGCCAAAACCGTACCTGATGTGATATAAATAATGTAGGTGAAATCACCGCCTTTTGTGTCTGGGCGGCCCAAATCCGTGTGGTTTCGCGTAGATCCGCTGCTAACTTGATGTTACTTAGCGGTCGCGAGGGCACTTTACGACGGCTTCACAATTCGAGAGTTGGGTTTTGGTTGCAATTAACGGTTTTTTCATAAGGAGGACTATTATGTCTAAAAGATTAATTCTATTGGCGTGTATCGTTACGATACTGGGCATTGCCTCTGCCCCGGCCGTAGCGGGACTGGCGTATTCAGACCCGGCAGCGGGGCCTTGGGACTATATGTTCGAAGGCGACGGCGATGCGTACGAGCCTTCGCTGGACGGCACCTGGGACCATGACATTGGTTCAAGTGATTGGGACGGCTCGGCACCCGGCGAAGTGTCAGGTCCTCCGGGCGATGCCCCGGGCGGAGCCGGCGTATTCACCGAAGGCAACGTCACCTTCCTGCGTTTCCAGGATGCCGGCAGGCCCACCGATTTTAATCCGAGCTGGAGTGACCCGTCCAATCGAAGGATGGCGTTCGCGCATGATATGGGTCAAGACGGTGTTGATGGCACTACCATTCTGGATGATGGCGTAACCTTGAACTTTCGGATTCGGATTCCGACTACTGGCACGTTGGATCCTGCATATCCGCCTGACGCGAGTTCGACTACTGCATGGCCGGCCGGTGGGATAGGTTATGTCATTCATAGTGACGGCATGGGCCCCATTGGCGTCAAACAGGGTACCGGTGAGACCGGCTTAATCTCCTTCGGCCTTACTACTGGTACCAGTGACGGAGGACAGAACTCAACTTCCGGGCCCGGTCTGGTGATGAACCAGTTGGCGCACAGCCCCGGCATTAGGGGCGATAGTGATAATGATGTGGTCACGGGAAACAGCGGCGGCGATGAGAGGCTTTTGCCGATTTCCGATGTGACCGCCTGGCACGAGTTCTGGGTTCAGATTGAGGCCGGTATAGACCCCGGCAGCGGTAACGGCACGCATGTAGTCAAAATCTGGATGGACGGCAATACCGGTGCTCCGGATGGTACGTTCTATGTTACCGCCGGCGACAAGAATGAAGCAGGTGACTACAACGGTCACCTCCAGATGGCTATGTCTGTTTCGAACGATTGGGGCTCGCAGGATTATGACTTCTTCGGCTACAAGGCAGGTCTCCACCCGCCGCTCGCCGCGCAATTCGATCCGGACCAGGCCAGGAACCCTTATCCGACAAACAAGGCGACAGGGGTCAACCCGGTCTGCCCGGAGAAGGTGGTCCTTCACTGGACGCCCGGGGATTCCGCACCGCTAACAGGCGGACACCATGTTTACTTCAGCGAGGTCTTTGACGATGTTAACCAGGGCGGTGAAGATGCGAACCAGGGAATCCAGGACTCGAATGAATTTCCTGAATCTCCTGCCGCAGGGCTTGACCTGGAATACGGCACGACTTACTACTGGAAAATCAATGAGTACAATGTGCCCAACGACGAGTGGGTCGGGGGTAATGTCTGGCGATTTACGACAGAAGCCCATCAAATTCCCAACGCGTCGATTATCGTAACAGCAGAAAACAGCGAGGGTGCTCAAATTCCAGAAAACACTGTCGACTTGCCCGAAGACGAAGAGCTTCATTCGACGTCGAATTCTGATATGTGGCTCAGCGCCTCAGGAACGCCGCAGCCGTGGATTAAGTATAAGTTCGACAGGGTTTATAAACTGCGCGAGATGTGGGTGTGGAATTACAACGGCAGTGTGTCAATGCTTCTGGGGCTTGGCGCAAAGAATGTTACTATCGAGACATCGCTCGACGATGTTCTCTATACGCCGGTTGCCGGCGGTGCTTATGAATTTGCCAAAGCGACCGGTAAACCCGATTATGCTCACGACGACTACAGCAACAGCCCCTCTGGGAACAACGAGATTGACCTTGGCGGTGTGGCGGCAAAATACGTCAGGATTACTGTCAACAGCAACTGGGGCGGGATTGGGTACAACCAGACCGGTCTGAGCGAGGTGCGCTTCTTCTACACACCGATGCGTGCCGCAGAACCCGTCAGCCCGACGGATGGAGAGGAAAAAGTGGCTCGGAATGTGACCCTTCAATGGCAGAAACCGTTAACAGCAGATATAACGACGCACAAAGTGTACATCAGCACCAACGAGCAGGCCGTAATAGATCGTACCGTTGACCCGTACAGCGTCCTTGCTCTCGAGGGTTTGTGCGATAAGACGGCCGGCTATAGTCCGCCTTCGCTTGAATATGATACGCTTTACTATTGGACAGTCGATGAGTACTACGATTCTGAGACCCACAACACGTGGGAAAGCGACCAGGTGTGGAGCTTTACGGTTACTATTGACCCCAACGACCTCGTTGACCCCAATATGCTTATCTGGTTGAAGTTGGATGGTAACGTCAACGATTCGTCCGGCTACCGCAACCACGGCACCGAAAATGGTAATCTGGGGTACGTAGACGGCTATGTCGGCCCGGGAATGGACCCCGGAGGCCAGGCGATGGAGTTCATCAGTGCAGATGAAGATCACGTTGACCTGCCGTTAGACCTGATAGGAACGGATATCGGCTCGGCATCCTTCTGGATAAAGACCACGGAGGACGAGGACGACGAGTACGGCCACATCTTCTACGGGTCTGACGAGACCGGCGCCAACGGCGGCGGTGGCGCCAACGAATTTCATATCGACGTGCAAGTTAGTGGCATCGTCCACCTGTTCATCGAAGGTGATGGTGACATTCACATCGATGGCCCGCTGGTGAACGACGACAAATGGCACCATATCGCTGCCACCTGGGACATCACAGGTAACGTGATTTTGTACGTCGATGGTTCGCCTCTATCCGCTGCCCATACCGGCAACAACTTCATCTTCTCGGCCTGTTTCCGTTTGGGCCGACCGGGCGACAACGAGCGTTGGTACGATGGTTTGCTCGATGACGTTCGCGTGTTCGATTATGCCCTGAGCGAGGCGGAAATCCTGAAGATTATTCGAGGCGACCCGGCATGGGCCTGGAACCCCAAGCCGCAGAACAGCGAAACTGGTGTTCCACGCAACGCCGTACTAAGCTGGACGCCCGGTGATTATGCACCGACGACGCAGGGGCACTATGTCTATTTCGGCGCCGATGACCCCGCCAATATGGCCCTGGTTCCGTCGCAGCCGCAAAGCCCCAACAACTACAATCCCGGAGCCCTTGATTTGGGCAGGACTTACTACTGGGCTGTCGATGAGGCCAATGCCGCCGCCCCCGGCGGCGTCAACCCCGGAGAAATCTGGAGCTTCACCACGATAGACTATCTGGTCGTGGACGATATGGAGAGCTACAACAGCGATCCGCTGGCGTCGGCGGGCGCCAACTGGATATTCTATGTCTGGGTGGACGGTCTTGGCGATTATGACTGCCTTGGTGTCGGCGGCAACGGGACCGGCGCCAACCTCTCCGCCCAGGATGTAATCTTCTCCGGCGGTTCCCAGGCGATGCAGTTCGACTATGACAACGACGGTATGGTTAGGAATCCGTGCACCGGCGGCCAGGCGGCCAGGACCCACCTTTATTCGATGACCAAGGCCCAGGTTGCCGATTTGCCGTCAGGCATCGGCTCGGACTGGACTGCAGCCGGCGCCAAGGCGTTGTCGCTGCAGTTCCAGGGCTCGACGGGCAATACGATCGAGGATATGTGGATAGAGCTGACGGACAGCGCCATCCCCGCCGGCAAGCACACGGTGACCTACGGCGACTACGACGGCGAAGACCCGGCCGACATCAATGACACATCGTGGCACGAGTGGAACATTAACCTCCAGGACTTCAACGACGGCGGAGTGAACGTCAGCGACGTCAGCGCCATCGCTATCGGCTTCGGCACTGTCGACGCCACGGCGCCGGGTGGTTCGGGTGTGGTGTACTTTGACAATATGAGGCTATATCCTTCCAGATGCGCTCTTTCGCGTCGTGAAGCCGATTTTGCAAAGGTTGATTACGCTCCCGAGGGCAACCCCGGCGGCGATTGCGTGGTCAACTACAAAGAGCTTGAGGTAATGACGCGAGACTGGCTGCAAACCGATTACATAGAGCCCACTCAGTTGTTGGTCCACTGGGCCTTCGACGATGCTGCCGGGGCAACCGCTTCCGACAGCAGCAACAATAGTCACGCTGGTGACATCTCCGGAGCGACCTGGGTGAACGACCTCGAGAGGGGCTGGTGCCTGGACTTCAGCGGCGGCGACTTCGTGCTTGACAACGACGCCGATGCCTACCTCAACGGCTTGCACGGCTTGACTGTCAGCATCTGGATCAAGTCCAGGGAGATCGACTCGAATAGGGGCTTCATCATCTTCCACAACCCCTCTGACAACGACACGAGGGATATTCGCTACGACTCGGCCGGCGCAAGTGGTGGCGGCACAAGCGTTATCAAGTGCGGCGTCAATACGACCGACGGCAGTCAGCAGTATGAGAGCGCCAGCGCCGCTCAGACTACTTTGTGGCAGCACGTTGCGATGACCTGGAGCACCGGCAATGACCTCAAGTTGTACATCGATGGGAACCTCGATGAGCCAACGTACATCCAGGCGATACGGGCCGGCACATTGACCGGCTACGACCTGCTAATGGTAGGCAAAGGCGGCAAGGACGAGCTACCTGCTGACAGTTGGAACGGCCTGATCGATGACGTTCGGATCTTCAACTACCCCCTCTCGGCAACTGAGATTGCAACCGTCAAGGCCGGAGGCACACTGCCTGCGAAGGATGTGCACTATCCATTGGCCTCACCTGCCGAGGTGTATGACGCCGAGCCCGCGGGATCGAGGTCAATCAACTTCAAGGATTACGCTGTTCTGATGGACAGATGGCTTGACGAGGGTTTGTTTCCTCCGCCGAGTGGGCGTTAAGTAGATATGAGGCTGACCGCATTCTCGTTTGTGCGGGAATAACAGACGCATTTGCATCAATCCGGGGCCTGTACCAAACGGTACGGGCCCCGGCTTTTTTTGGGCTAATGTGCAATCACGCTTGAAATTCTGAATACCGGCAGCAACAGCGCTATGGCAATCGTCCCGATGATGCTGCCGAGAACGGTAATCATTAAGGGCTCGATAAGAGCCATAACGTTTTTGATCGAGGCCTGGAGCTTTTTTTCGTAGAAGACGGATACCTTGTCACAGACTTCGCCCAGCTTGCCGCTTTTTTCACCGGCGCGGAGCATCTGAATGATACCGGGTGAGATTAGCTCACTGCTCGGTGAGATCTGTATGGACTCGGATAACTGGTAGCCGTCTCGAATCCTTTCTTCGACGGTGCCCCAAAGCCGTCGAAAATAGTAATTGTCACAGGAATCTTGTATGACCTCTATCGAGTCGAGGAGTTTTACGCCCGTGTTTACCATTGTTGCCATAACGCGCATACTGCGAGTTACAACCATATCGATAAACATCGTGCCCAGCACCGGCGTGCGGATCTTTACAAAGTCAATCACCCGACGGCCCGACAGGGTTCCCGCCCAGTAATACAATCCCATCGACGTCAATATCAACACCGTCATGATACCTGTCATCGCCTCGAGGTTGCCCAACGTTCTACTGAAAGCAACCAATATTTGCGTAATCTTTGGAAGTGCAGCCCCCTTTGCTTCGTAGATTCTCATGAACCTCGGCAGGACAAAGAACATCAGCGTGCCCGTTGCCGCGACGGCCATTAGCGCCATTATGAACGGATAGGTGAGCGCTCCTTTGATGCTTTTGCGGGTTTCACATTCGAAGCTCAGGTAGCCGCTGAGCACGTTGAGCATCTCGGCCATTTTGCCGGATGCCTCGGATGCCTTGACCATGCTGATAAACATCGGATTGAAAATCTTTGGGTGCGCAGCGAGCGCTTTTGAAAAAGTCTCTCCGCTCTTGACCGCCTCGGCCAAATTCATAATTATCATTTTGAATCCGTCATGGCCCGCCTGTTCACCGATTGCATCAAGGGCGTCGCTGAGCACTACTCCACTGTCAAGCATTACCGATAGCTGTGTGGTAAACAATATAAGCTCCGGCTGCTTTACCTTCACAGTTCGGAGCCGCGCAGCCCCGGCTTGCGACAAAGGCCCGGAGTATGACGCTTGCATCGAGGGCGAACCTGTTTCGCTGCTTGTGGGGGCTCCGAAAGCACTCTGAGCCTGTTCCTGTTCGAGACCGGCAGGAAGAGATTCCTCGCCTTGTTTTGCAAGACCAGCGGTGTCGGTCGTTTTCGCTGTTAACGGACTCATTTGTTTATATCCGGCACAGTAGCGGGAATCTCCTTCATTGCGCCAATACTGTTTTACGCCTCGGCCTGGGCCGTTCTTAATACTTCCTCGACGGACACAATTCCGGCTTTGACCTTTTCAACTCCATCGGCCTGCAAAGGAACCATCCCGTTTTTAAGGGCCATATTTCTGAGCTCTTTGAGGCTCGTCCGCTCACCAATCATTCCGGCAATTTCCTCACTGGGCACAAACAGCTCGTGAATTGCAATTCGACCGGCATAGCCTGTGTTCCGGCATTTCTTGCAACCCACGCCGCGATAGAACTTTGCAGCTTCGCCGCTCGATTCTTCAACGATTTTCTTAATACTCGCGGACGGTTCGTATTCAGTCTTGCAATTCGGGCATATCTTGCGTACAAGTCGCTGGGCCAGGACAGCAATCAATGAGGCGCTTACAAGGTAAGGGGCAACACCCAGATCCAGCAGGCGCGTCACGGCACCGGGCGCATCGTTCGTATGCAAAGTTGACAAGACCAGGTGACCTGTCAGGGCGGCCTGTACGGCGATGTTGGCCGTGGCTTGATCGCGAATCTCGCCCACCATTATTATATCCGGGTCCTGCCTCAACAAACTTCGCAGGGCCGTCGAGAACTCGAATCCAGCCTTCTGGTTGACCTGAAACTGATTTATGCCCGCCATATTGCACTCTACGGGGTCCTCAACCGTACAAATGTTAACCTCTTCGCTGTTTAGCTCGGCAAGTGCCGCATAAAGTGTGGTGTTCTTGCCCGAGCCTGTCGGTCCTGTTACCAGAACAATGCCGTTGGGAGCTTGTATAACTTTTCGGAACTGCTGGAGATTCTCGTAGGTAAATCCGAGCGATTCGAAATTGAAGAGGACCTTGTGCGGATCGATGACCCTAATAACGACCTTTTCGCCGAAGTTACCCGGCATAACGGACACGCGCAGGTCTATCGGCCTGCCTTCAACTAAAACATGGATGCCTCCGTCCTGCGGCAGACGCCGCTGAGCAATATCCAGCTCAGCCATAATCTTGACACGTGAGACAATTGCAGGGTGCATCTGATGCGGCGGGCGTATTTTCTCATACATCCTGCCGTCAACCCTGTACCGGACCCGCAGCTTTTTATCATCCGGCTCTATATGAATGTCACTGGCATTTTCGCGCACGGCGTTGTAAAGGAGATAATTTACAAGCTTTACGACAGGTGATTGGCCGGCTATCTCCTCGAGGTTGCCTATATCCTGTGTGATGCTCTCTATCAGCGTAAAATCTTCCAGGCCCTCGTCGTCGATAATATCATCAATAACGAAGACGTTCGCCGCCGGCAGATATGTCTGCAACGTGGCCTTGATATCCTTGGTTGTCGCGCAAACCACCTCAACTTTACAGCCGCTTATGCGCTCTATCTCGTCTATCAAAAACACGTTCGTCGGCTCGTTGACCGCCACCGTAAGTGTGTCATAAACCTTGAACAGCGGCAAGACGATGTGCTCCTCGATGAATTCTCTCGGCAAGATTTCAAGGGCCTTGACGTCGCATAGCTTCGGGCCAACTTGAGCGTAGGGCACGCTGTACGCCTCCGCCAGCGCCGAGGCTATCTGGTTCTCCGTGCAGTAGTTCATCTCCACCAGAAGCTCGCCAAGCAGCTTGCGATGGCCTTTGTCTTTCTGCTCGGTCAGGGCCTTTTCAATCTGCTCGGCAGTGACAATGTCCCGTGCCAGCAGCAGCTGCCCAAGCTGCATCTTGTTTTCTATAGCTATCTGACTCATAGTTTCCGTCTCGTATTTCGCATCCGGCCGGATAAGAACCAACCGACAATTGTCGAGAGACAAATCCTCGACCAATTTATTCTCCACGCAATTCCTGATTCATCGCAGCATTTACGCAAAACTCTTTACCGCCCCGGCGAGCTCTGCGTAGTGGTCAAATTCATTCTCAAGTCGCGTAATCTCCAGGATTTTCATGCAGTTTTCATCCAGCCCCGCCAAACGAAGCTCACATTTGTTCTCGGTACAGTAGTCCCGCGCCCACAACAACTGTTCCAATCCCTGGCCGCCGATAAATCCAACGCCGCTCATATCGAGCACTACACCGGACTTTTGTGTCGCGATTATATCAGTGATCGTCTGTCGAAACACTTCACCGACGTCGCCGTCCAGCTCGCCCTGCAGCTCGGCAACAGTAACATCGTTATAGTCCTGCTTATTGATTTTCATCGGATTAACGTCCCCACGGCAGCAGTGCCGTACTCTGAGAAGTTGCCCTTTCCATCGACCCCGACAAAACCGACAGCGTCCTGCAAAATATCCCAGAGATGGTAAACATCGCTGTCGAGAAATATCCTGCCGACTTTCTCGTCAAACTGCGTGCCCAATCCTTTTTCTATCTCCGCGAGTGCCTGTTCCACGGTTCTTGCATCTCTGTAGGTCCGTTTTGACGTCATGGCATCGAAGCTGTCCGCCAATCCGACAATTTTGCCTATAAGCGGCACCTGCTCACCTGCCAGGCCATCGGGATACCCCTTGCCGTCAACGCGTTCGTGGTGAGATAACACACCCGGCACGATATCACGCATTTGTTTTATTTCACGCAAAATGCCTGCTCCTATCGATGGATGCTCCTTGATGCAGTCGAACTCCCGGTCGGTAAGCTTGCCCTTTTTGCACAACACGGCTTCATTCACGCCAATCTTGCCTATATCGTGCAGCAGCCCGGCCAAGTAAATCTTGTGCACCTGCTCTTCTGCGAGAAGCTCTTTCTCGGAGAGCCTTTCCGCAATCCATCGCGAAATAAAAGCAACCCTTTCAGAATGGCCTCGGGTATACTGGTCTTTGGCGTCAATGCTGTTTGTCAGTGCCCTTAGCGAACCTATGAATAATTCCTTGAGGTCTGTGAACAGTCTGCCGTTCTCGATGAACACGGCACAACTGTTGGCCACAGAGTTAAACAGTTTTACGTCGATGCTGTCGAAATCCTGCTTGTCAATTCTGTTTATTGCAACCATCATGCCTATTATGCGGGTGCCGTCCTGAGTTCTCTCTGCGAAATGGGACTCAGTTTTGTCTTTGGCACACAGAGGTACGGCCATGATATTCTTTATATTGTCCGGCCAGTCATATTTGAAAGCCGAATCAACTTCGCTGTCCAGCAGCGCGTCTTTACCGGCGTTTATTTCCTCCGCCAGCCGGCTGTGCAAAACGGCCGCCATCTGCTCGTCTAAATCTAACAGGCCGGAACCGGCCGCCACAGCCAGTTGCTGTTCGTTCTCGATAGTCTTTTCCAGCAGTATTGCGATACCCTCAACAAGAACGATTTCGGTCAGGCTGTCACAAGCCATTTGCAGGAAGTTGGCATCTTGTTCGGTCACCCTCATATTCGTGCTGAGTTTGTGGAGCAGGACCAGCTCTTCGTATGTTTGCGCCAGCTCAGTGCCGACTATTTCAATCTGCTCTTCGGCTCTTGTCGAAGCTTGAAGATTCTCCACCAGGAGCCTGAGCATTTCCATCCAATATGCACTGTCGGCATGAAGCCCATTGGCGCCATGCATGTTGTGCGAGGCGTTGCCTAAGTCAATTAGGGCCAGGCCGGCAGTTTCTCCGGATTCGGTCCTGTTAGGGGCGGATTTTAGCACTGCGGCCAGCACCACGTTTTCATCACCAAACCGCCACACCGGCGTTTGGGTATCAATGTTTGGGCTTTTTCCGTCGATTTGATCCAAGGCCTGCCGGCTTATTTGTGTTAGCTGTTCGGCGCTGCTTTCAAACGCTCCGCCGCCACACAACTGGACAACTTCTCCGTCGGCGTTGCAGAGCGCGAAATTGACACCGAATTTGTTTATCCTGCCGCCAAATTCCTCCAGTGCCCGTAGTTGCAATGGACTCAAAGTTTTCCTGGCTGTATCTAACATGGCGTCCTTCAGCTAATCAACGGTTGTTTTGAAATGATCATTGGCAATGCTTTTCTGATTATCCTTTATCAGCAATCAGCTCCTTCTGATAGAGGATGTCCTCGATGTTCCCCAACAGCTCCCTCGGGCTGAAGGGCTTGCTCAGACACCCTGATATCTGTAAATCTTCCTGCTGTTCTTTCGAGATAGCAAAGCTCCGAGCGGTCAACATTATGACCGGCACATCCTTCGTTGCTTCGTTGCCCCGAAGCTTCTCCACAAGCTCCAGCCCGGTCATAATGGGCATTTGGAAATCAGTAACGATAATGTCCGGGTTCTCTTTGCAGGCCAGCTCAAAGGCTTGCGCCCCGTTGTCCGCCGTTACAACCTCATAACCATTGTTACGAAGTTTTATCGCTACCACATGCACAATGTGTATTTCGTCATCCACGACCAGAACTTTCTTGTCTGTCATTGTACTGCCTCCACTAAGAACTAACGTATGACACATAGGGTACGATTCTTTTCATCGCCGTTACTTTCACATTGTGGCACGGCCATCTTGGCCGTGTTTTCACGGGCTGGAAGCCCGTGCCACGACCGGCTCTCCTGTCGCCAAAGGCAGCTCAAATCCGAAAGTACTGCCCACACCGACCTTACTTGTAACAAACACTCTGCCGTCGTGGAACTTTTCGACTATCTGCTTGACAAGGTTAAGCCCGAGGCCGGTTCCTTTGGCCTGCTTTTTGTTGGCGCCTACCCTGTAGAACTTCTCGAAGACGTGCTCAACCTCGTCTTCGGGTATGCCAACTCCTGTGTCAGTTACATTCACTCTCGCCAGCCGTGCAATTTCGTCCACTTCGGTGTCGATCTTGACCGAGCCGCCGGCAGGAGTGTATTTGACTGCGTTACTCAACAGATTCACAATAACCTGCGAAATCATATCCTTGTCCACCCGCACCTGGTCAAAAACAATGGGCTTTTGCCCGACAACCTCGATGTTCTTCTCTTCAGCGTAGCTTTTTATCATCTGGAGCTGCTCTTCTATGAGCATTGCTAAACTTGCCGGCTCCCTGCTTACCTTAATCAAGCCGGATTCTATGCGCGAGATATTCAGTATGTCCTCAATCAAGCGATTTAGTCTCTTGGCCTGATTTTGAATCACCGAATAGAACTCTTTCCTTGTTTCCTCATCGTCGGCTTCGCCGTCCGCCAGCATCTCGGAATAGGCCGTGATAGAAGCGAGCGGTGTTTTCAGCTCGTGCGAGACGTGACCGACGAAATCGTTTTTCATCTGCGATACTTCCTTCTCGCGGGTAATGTCGTGCAGCACCGCCGCTGCGCCGCAAATCTGCTGCCTCTGGTCGAAAACGCAGGAGACGACACAATCAAAAGTTTTCGGCACCTCGTCTTTTGTGAGCTCGATTTCTCGTCTGGTTGCCCGCCCTTTGCTCTTCTTGCTTTGAGTCAGGAAATCAACAAACTCACCGTAGTCAGCTCCAACAAGCTCGTCTATCGGCTTATGGTGTGCATTCTCATAATCGAAACCCAAGAGTCGGCCGGCGGCCTCGTTTGCCGTCAACAACTTGTCGTACTCGTCAACAACGATGACGGCATCGCGGATGCTGTATATGATCGCCTCGGTGTTCTTTTCCCGTCTGTGAGAGAGCTGAATCTGGATTTGCAGATCCTTGACCTGCCCGTCTAACTGAGCTACGCGACTTGTACGGCTTTCAAAAGCCGTGTTAATGGCTTCGACGAGGCAATTGAGTATCGCATTGCCGGCCGGCTTGATCTCTGCCGGTTTGTCGCGCCTGAGCCATGCGGCTATGGACGTGATTCCCCCGGCGAGCCTTAACGAGCACCAGCCGAGCCAAATCACGCCCACAGCCCCGATGACGTAGCACACCGGCACAACAAGGCCTAAGCGTTGTATGTAGCCGGCGAATCGCCAACCCTCTTCCGAGCCGGAATTCTGCCACACGGCCAGGCCGGCTGCAAACAAGCCAACCGCCACAATGACCGCGACCACCACATATAAGTTTCTTCCAGAGCTCAAACCAACAACTCCAAATCAGTCGATCATTGACCGGCTTCTACTAATGCTTTGTTGAGGTTTTGTCATTGCGAGGCCCCCTGGGGGCCGTGGCAATCTCATACGTCAGGCATCGGAGATTGCTTCGCTTCGCTCGCAATGACATTCATTAACAAAGTTGCTACAGAGCATTAGATACCTTCCAGCCTTCGCGTTTTCGCGTTCAATCGTCAATAATCAGTTGTCTATCTCCTGATCCACTTAGGAGCTTCTTTTAGGTCAATGTCTTCCAGGATAATCCTTTCCAGCTTCTTTGCCTCATCCGGGTCTGTTTCCCCGATGATCTTTTCCTTCAGTCGTATCGCCTCGAGATATGCCGGACGAAGCCGAAGCGCAACACTCAGCTCCTTCATTGCAGATTCGTTATCACCTTCAATGTAGTATCTCGCGGCTTTTGCGTAACGGTCTTCCGCCATTTTCGCCCTGCTTATGCTCTGCAGTTCATCCTTGGCGCCGAATCTCTTACGTCGAATATCTTCGGCTCTTGCATCTCCCTCAACCTCGCTCGGCTCCTCTATGATATGAGTAGTAAGCAAAACTATCACTTCCTCACGTCGGACCGAGTCGCTTTTCCCCCTGAACAAGGCGCCGATAATCGGTATATCTCCTAACAGCGGAACCTGCTTGCGCGTGGTGGTTACAACATCCCTGAACAGTCCGCCGATAACGATTGTTTCCCCGTCCTTTACAATGATGTTGGTTATGCACTGGGTTACGTTTTCGGTCGGGACCCCATCATCGTTAAGTACAGCCGAACTGTCCTTGGGATGTATGTCCATTCGGACATAACCATCGTTGCCGATGTAGGGTCGAAAGGTTAGGACTGTTCCTGTCTCCAGGAATTTGACCTCGCCTTCCGTAGCCACACCACCTTGTCCAATAGTGGTACTGCTGCGATAGCCAAGGGTCGTGCCGATCTGGACCTGACCTTCTTGCTTGTTTACTGCGAGAATCTTGGGATTTGCAAGGACGGTGGTATCGGTTACGCTCTCTAAGGCAGTGATAAATACCCTCACATCACCGGTAGTAATTCCAAGCCTCAACCCCTCCCCTCCCTGACTGGCGAAACCGAAAGTCTCGATTGGGGTCCCTTTCGTTATCGCCCCGTCTTTTAGGCCGGCGATGGGAGAGGTTGCTGTGTCACCTCTGTCGACGGTGCCTACACTGACGATGTCCTCGGTTGCCGCCGTACCGGCGAGGCTGACACCGGCCGCCAGGCTCCAATCAACACCAAGCTCCATCCCTTCAGTCAATGCCACGGCCAGAATAGTCGCCTCAACCAGGACCTGTTTGGGCCTGACATCAAGGGCCTGTATTACCTCTTTTGCCTTCTCGATGTATTCAGGATAGTCGTAGATGACAATCGTGTCGTGCAGCGCCATCGTATCACCACCGCCTCCGGAACCGAGCGAGCCGCCGCCGGAGCCGCCGCCTGAAGTCGAGCCGCCGCCTCCACCGGATATCTGCTGTTCCGCGGGGGAGCTCGCCTGAATCACACCAGTTGCGCTGAGTACCGGCTTTACAAGCTTCTCGGCCTCAGCAGCGGTGATGTAGTACAAGGTGAAGACTTTATATACCTTCCGATCCTCGTCTTCCAGGATCTTCTTGTACTCCTCGCGGGTATAGACCTTGATGATATTGCCTTCGGTCTCAATTGCAAAGTCACGCCCCAGGATGGCGTCCAGAGCCTGTTCAAATGTCACATCATGCAGGTTGACGACGTTAATCGTTCCATCTACCTTTGCCGAAGGCACAATGTTCCTCTGGTACCGCTCCTGCAGGAACAGCAGTGCATCCTGGATTCTCATCTCCTTCTTGAAAGCAATCGATTGAATTTTCCCGCCTGGAGTAACGCTCTCTGCCGCCGCCGGGCTGGGCGTAGCATCTGTGCCCCCACCGGCCGCTGCGGATGCCGGCGTCGGCGTGGGCAGGCTGCTTTCAACCGCATCCATATCACCACCGGCTTCGGGGGCAGGCAGGCTGCTCTCAACGGCATCTCCAAAACCACCGGCTTCGGCCGCGCCCTGATCGGCGCCCCCGAGCGAAATTGCCGCCATCGCAACCAGCACAAGCACCCACACAAACAAGCCCTTTGCTGTTCTGATTCCACTACTTGATTTTTTTTCCTCGTTCATAATTTTGCTCCTGTCAATATAGTCCCATTGTGCAGCTCTTGCGAAACGGGACGCCTATCATAAATCAACTGTCTCCTTCCACCGTCTCATCCAATTTCAACACCATCTCCACATCTCTACATCTTATCAACACAGTGCTCTTGCTAATTTCAACCACTTCACATTCATACGTCTCGGTTGCATCACCGACAACCATCTTGTCCCCCACCGACAGCAGTTTGTCATTGATAAAGGCCTGGGGGGTTTCACCCAACCCTATTGCCTGAAGCTTCAATAGTTGTGTGAGCTGGGCGACTACTTCTTCGCTTACATCCGTTGAGGTGGCACTTACTTCTTCGATATCAATAACTGTGCTATTTATTTCCTGGTCTAACTTGAAATCTTGCCAGTCGGCCGCGTCAAAGAAGTCTCTGCCAATCATGTCGTTGCGGCCGGGAACCTCCGGCAGCTCCACAAAAGATATTTTCAATGCCTCGCTTAGCTGCTCTTCCGCGTCCGTTTGCTCCGTCACGAATCTTGCTTCAGCGCTCTCCGGCCCTTCCTTGGTGAGCACCTTTACCCACATGACCGCCATTACCGCAATCAAACACAATGCTATTGCGCCCTTTTTCTTTTCTGCGGCCAACTGGCTAAAAAGCCTGTTGGCGCCGCCTTCATTATTTCTCGCATTCTGCCTCATATCTTTCACTCCTACTCTCAGCTTAAGTTTCAGTTTCTTCTATCCCTGCTCAACTTCTGCCGCGTAATAGACAACCGCTCTTGTCTCCATAGTCACTTCACCGCTGAAATTGGTGTCGTTTGTGAGCTTTACCTGCTCAATACGCACCAGCCTGTCCAAAGCCTGCAGCCGTTTGTAGAATTCAAACACCTCGGCCAATTTCCCTTTGCACTTCATATTCACCGGTATGCAGTTCAATTCCTCGCTCTTTATCTGCCCACCGGGTTCAACGACCTGCTCTCTTAGATTATGCTCATTCATCAGGTTGGCGATTCTGCGCAAGAACACACCAAGCTCTCTTTGCCGCGGTATCCTTGCCTCATAACTGCCGATTGACTGCCCAAGCCTGACCAGCTGCTCTTCGAGCACAGGCAGTTGTTCACTCCGGGCCCGACCTTCGATGACAGCGTGCATTTTTGCAGCTTTTGTCTGCTTGACGGCCTTTGCCCTTTTGCACAACGGCAGATACCGCAGCAGCACAAATCCACCCACCATTGCCGCAGCAGCAACGCATATCGTTATTTGTTGTCTTTGTCGAAACAACATCTCTGATATTCACCTTTTAGAGTTCGCGATAATTCGCCAGATAGCAATTTATCTCAAATTCACTTGCCTTAACGCTTGCACGAAGCTCCTGTCCCGGCCTCTTCAAATCTGAGGACCTCAGGGCCCGGCTGGACGCCGGACTTATTTCTGTATTACGGGAGAACGAAGGCGCCACCTGGAAAAAATACGGTGACTCTTCCAGCTTGCATATCAACGCCCCCACGTCACCGGCATTTACCGCCACACCAGCTATGACAACTTTGAATCTGACGTCACCAAGCGGCAGCGTTTGCTTTTCGCTGAACCTGGCCCGGCTCACTCTAACGACGGGGCCGGTGCGCCGCGACCGTTTCGCCTCTTCCCTCTCGGCAAACTTCTCAGCAACAAGGTCCACCTTGCTCAGTACTATCCTTCTGCCAATCAAAGAACTCAACTCAGCCAAGACACTTGCGACATCTATTTTGGAATCAATTTCTTCTATTAATGCAGTCTGTCTTTGGAGCACTCCGACCTGCCCTTTGAGCCCGGCAAATTTGAGCATTCCAGCTTCGACTTCCGTGTTCCCTGCCGTAATCCGTACAAGCTCGGCCTCGGCCTTTGCGATCGTGCGGGCGGCGAAGAAGTTCCAGGCCATCATTATTAAGAATATGCCTCCCAAAGCGACATACTGCGTGCGATACGTGACCTTTCGCCGTCTGCCGTTCTTGTACCATTCTGGAAGAAAATCAATTTCTTTCATACTTATGCTCCCGCCTTTTTGCCGGCAGTTGTCCCGTTCAAGCCTTTGAGGCCGAGCCCCACTGCTACCGCCCACTCACACAGCAAACCTCTCCTGTCGCTGTCCAGGTTTATGCTCTGCCCATCACTTGACAGATCGAAACCTTTCAGCGGCTGGGCCACCTCAATCTCAACCGTCAACTGCCGTCTCAATATGTTAAGCAGGATGTTCTCGTAGGCCTCTCCTCCTGAAAAGACCGCTCGCTCCACACGTTTGCCTCTGAATGTCACGGTGAAATACCTGATACACAGCGATAGCTCTTTTGCCAGCTCTTCAGCGGCTGAACTTATCGCATCGACTATCACCTGTCGAGTCGAGCCGTCCAGCCTGTCTTGCCCCTCGCCGCCGGTCTGCTCGCTTAAGCTTGACTTTTCTGCTGCCGGAGATCCTTCCTTGCGGAGCTTCTCACGCAGCCTTTCAGCCTCGCCGACGTTAATACCCAGCTTCTCTGCAACTTCCCGACTGAACCTCTGGCCGCCAATCGGTATCTGCTTGACAAAACTGATTTCTCCTCCCCGGCCGAACACCACAGTAGTAAATTGGCTGCCTACGTCAACAAAAACGACCGTATGCTCTCTGTCCTCCTGACGCCTTTGCCACCTCTCGAAACTCCGGAACAACGCACATGGGACCGTGTCTATCGCGACCGGCCGCAGCCGTGCTTCCTCAAGCATATCGATATGACTTCTTATTGTTTCATCATCCGCCACAAGCACTATCAATTCATTCTTGATCTCGTCACCCTGTCGAACATTGCCCGCAACCACATAGTTCATTGCGTCCTTATCCGGGTCCAATCCGAAACGCCGGACCACTTCTTTTCTCACAGCATGCTCGATTTGGTCGAACTCCGTCTCGGCTATTCGCAGGCTGGTTATTTTCAATTTGTCACTCGGCAGACATGAGACAACATTTCTTCCGCGGAAGTTTCCTTTTGCCAGCATTTGCTTTATAGCCGAAACAACGAGGTTTCTTCTGCTCTGCCGATCACCATTCACACCGGGATCTAACCGGACTTTATCCGCAGCCAAAACACTTGTCTGGCCGCCGTTGGTGACCAGTTGAATCATCTTGACCGAGTTGTAACCTATGTCCAGGCCTATGGGCCGAACACTTCCGGTTTTGAGATTCCAGCTTATCATTTACCTGCGTCGCTCATCAGTTTGTAACCGAGATATATCCTGTGACCGGCTCGACACTAATCGTGGCGGTCGTTCCCCCGGCCTGCACCGTGACAGTGCCTCCGTTGTCGGGACTCCCGAGATAATCAAATAGAATCCAAGGGTTTCCATCGAAATCCACAGCAGTAATATCAACCCTGTCGAGCCCCTCCTTTTGGAAATCTATGACGTAATAAGATCCCTTCTTGACCGGATGCCATATCGTGTCGCCATCCTGATCGGTTATCTTGTAGCTTTCCGTGCTCGTATCAAATACGACTGAGAAGTTCTGGCCTCTGCTGATTGCCAGACTCTTGGCGTATTCCAGGTCCGCTGCAATCATATTCGCCGCCGAGCGAACTTGCACCGACCCGGCCGAACTCATCATCGGTATCGCAGTCAAAGCTGCTATCGCGAGTATCACAACCACAATCAGAATCTCGATTATAGTAAAAGCCTCGCCCCCCCGTCGCAAACCACGTGGCACGGGTATCCTGCCCGTGTTTTCCAGTTCATCGCCAGGATACCGATGCCACTGCCCAGGCAGCCTTGTAGGCCGATATGTTAAATCCGACATTTTCACCAACCTTCTCTCTTTGTACTGCCACATCATCCGCCTCCGTACCTTTCTTCGTCCTCTTGCATACGTGTCTTTACCAGCCGGTTAATGAGTGTGAACGAGTCATCACATCTTCCATATTGCCCAGCCTGTCCGTATGCTCCAAGGAACGGCTGTCTCTCGTTTTCCCATCATCATTTCACGCACACCCGAGCCGATATCAGTGTCATTTCTCTGCCATAGCGCAGTTAAGGTCAACAAAATTGGTACAATCGTCAAAACGATATCACCGGAGACGGCCGACTGCTTCGATGTCTTGGGGGGCGAGATATTCAGCCGGCGTTATCACCGTATTTTGGATTTTTCTTTCCAACACGTATAAAGGCCGATAAGCACGTTTACTT